>JAIKWY010000032.1 GCA_024684395.1 Oscillospiraceae bacterium | reverse complement strand
AAATTCCGGCGGTCGGGGGGATTCCATGCCGCTCTGGAGGAGGTATTCGTTCACGCCGTCGTTTTCGTTCACGCTGACAAGATTGAACCCATCGGCGATATACGCATACGGGCGGAGCGTTCCGGTCTTAGCCGGCATGGTCTCCGTGCAGACGATGCGCTTGCATCCGTCAAGATTCTCCACGAAAAAACCGTCTATCAGTGCTTCTGTGGGCGTCTGCGGTTCCGTTGGCTGTGGTTCTATCGGGGATGATTCCGTTGGCTCTGGTTCCGTTGGGTCTGTCGCAGGAGCCGTTTCGGTCGGGTCAACAGGTGCAGTCGTTTCTCTGGGTGGCACAGTGGTCGTCTGAGTGTGTGGTGCTTGAGACGGCTGTGTCGGGTTTGTTGGTTCCGGCGTTGATGTGGCAGCAGTTACTGCCGTGGGTTCAGTCGGGTCGGTGGGCAGCGGTGCGGTCTCTGTTGGAATGACAGTATCGGTCATGATCGTTTCCGCCGGATCGGCATTGGCTTCTGTTTCCGTCGGATGCGTGACAGGCGGTTCAGTGGTCTGTTCCTCCGTGGTCTCGGGTAATGCCGGGATCGTCGGGATATGCCGGAAGTGGAACCAATAGCCGCATCCGAGCGCCACACTCAGGCAGAAGCAGGCGGCAATGGGGACGATCCGTCTGACGATCCGCTTTCGCTGGATCTTTTCCTCCTGATACGCTTCATATCTGGAAAGTAAGCTCTGGTACATTTCATTATGATTCTTCATAATCAAAGCCCCTCCTTTCCAGTTCAGATCTCAAAGCAATTTTGCCTTTGTACAGATAATTCTTGATCTGCTTTTCGGATCTATGCATGATCAAGGCTATTTCGGAGATGCTGAATCCCTCAAAATAGTTGAGAAACAGCACTTGTCTGTATTCAAGTTTCAACTGATGCAACGCCTGATGCACCATTTTCTTCTGTTCAGTCTTTATGTAATTATCTTCGATGTCATCTTCGACAGCAAGATATTCCTGCGATTCCAGCGGAACAACACTGAGCTTTGCGTGCTTTCGGAGGTGTTTTGCGGTGATATTACGCCCGATCGCAAAGAGCCATGTCTTGAAAGAGCTTTTTCCTGAGAATTTTGGACGCTTTAACATCAATTCCAGAAAAGTATCCTCTGCTAAATCCTCAGCCAGATGAATATCCTGAACATAGCTGTTCAGATAGAGCATTAAGCCTGCTTGATATTCGCAGACAATCTCAAGCATTCCCTCATTGTCGCCCGCAAGGAAACGGCGGTAGCTACTTTCACCGTTACCCATAGGGTGATTCCTCCTCTCAGAGATCACTATTTTGTTTCTTTACTCATTAGTACCATTTTAAGAAAAAAAGACTTTGTATTTTTTGAAAAAAATCTGTTGATTCGCAAAGTTTGTGAAGTCCATACAAATATCATAGCACAAAGTTGGCTGATATGCAATATAAAAAAGCAGGGCGGCTGCATTATCATATCATCGAACGCAGAAAAGAACCGTACAAATGAAATATCCGCTGGTTTTTAGATTACCAGCGGATATTTCTGACTTTGCGCAGGAAATGTATCTTTATTGCATGAGATATGCCCTCATCGTAATATCTTCTCCGCTGCCGACAACCGCTGCATATTGCAGGATCCACGCTGCATCGGTCGCATTGATGTCACCATAGCCGTTAACATCCGCTGCCTTTTCTTGTGCCGCAGTCAGACCTGAATCATTTCCGGCACCGATATTTGCTGCTGCGATCAGCACCAATGCGGCATCTGATGCACTGACCGTCCTGTCCTCATTGACATCACCGATGCGGTCGGTTGCACGATCCACAAGCGGTGTCTCAAATGTGCCGTCACCGTCAGTATCTGCAAGGACAGATAAACAATGCGGCTCGTTCTCGGTCAGGAACACCTGATCAGTCTCCGCCGAGAAGGGGACAGCTATCCACGTATCATTGGCATACGCTTTGAGTTTGACATTCTTCAGATCGGGACCGCTGATCACATAGCCGTCATCCATTTGTTTGATGGTAAGATCCTGTGCGGCAGAACCGGAAACAGACAGCTTATAAAAGTTCATCGGATGATAGCCCTCATCAGCCACGAGCGTGACCGTATAATCCGAATCCTGTCCGGTGATCGAGACGGAGCCGTCCGGCGTGAAGGCTGCGCTGTCAAGCTGCGTTCCCTCTACGGAGTACCACCAGTGATCATATGCCATGGAGCATTCAAGCGCCTGTTGTTCATCCAGCGTGATCGCATAGCCGCTTTCCGCATCGGGGAGCGTGAGCGCTGTCGTGATGCCGGTCGTGGAGATCTGATAGTCGGTCTCAGACATGTCATCCGGCGTGAAGCGCCGGACGGTATATGCGGCTGGAAATGCGGCAGAGCGCAGGATGGGATAGACGTACTCCGGTTCGGCATAATCATTGCCACGGAACGGTCCGTGAAGATCTATGATGTCAAGGTCATATCTCATAGAATCGATCTGTAGATTCCGGGCATCCTTTTCCGCCCAGTAGGGAACATAGACGGCAACGGTTTGGGACGTCTGATCGTCTTCTTTATCCGTGTAGAGATAGCCGTCCTCTTCACTGCCTGCCGGGATATTGCTGTCATAGGTCAGGAGCCGCTTCCGGTAGACAGTTCCGCCGAACTCCCATCGCCCCTCCTCATAGGCATAGACAACGACTGCATGGGCAAAGAGACTGACTGTCTGCGTCTCAACATCGGGGATACCACCGGAATAACCGATGTACAGCGGGGAACCATTGTCGAGATAACAGTACATCTCGTCATCTGACCAGACATCCAATTCATATGGCGTATAGCTGTTTTCCAGTATCAGGTGGCAGGTCAGCAGCTCCCGTACCTCGTCCGTCAGCTTCACATCATGCAGACATGCCGCATCCGGATCGAGTGCGGCAGGGTCAAGGATCCCTGCGGCAGCCAGCAGAGCCGTGTCCGTGATCCCTGCACAGCAGCCCATGTATTTGTCCTTGGTCTTTTCCCAGAAGCTGTAGGCTGCTGCACGTTCGGTGTTGGACATTTCCGCAGTCAGCTCTGCCAGCCGTTCATCGGACATCACGTAGTATTCCACTTCTTTGTTGGTGAAAGACCAGGCGTCTCTTGCAGGATCAAATGTGTAGGCTCGATCGACCTTCTGCTTGTTATAGTCACAGATACACTTTGCGTGCAGCAGCGGATCATTTCCGCCGTTGATCGCTATGGCATTCCATTGCGCAGCAGAGCCCTTGTAGCAGACGGTTTGCAGACCTGTGCAGCCCGTGAACGCATCATGATCAATGTGTTCGACACCGGCAGGGATCATGATCGTATCCAGATCATCGCAGTAGGCAAATGCGCCCGCTGAGATCGTCCGCAGCGTCTCAGGCAAAATGACATGATGCACACCGCTACAGGCAAAGGCAGCGCTTCCGATCTCTTCGATGCCGTCCGGCAAATAGATCGCTGCAAGCTTCTGACAGCCGTAAAATGCATTTTTCCCGATCCGTTTCGGAGTGGCACCGTATTTGTCATGATCCGAGCGGAAGTTGACATACGTCAGGTTCCAGCAGCCTGAAAGGGCATCGTCGCCGATCTCTTCAAGTGTCGCCGGTAAGTATAGATAGGCGATGTCAGAATCTCCCCGGAAAGCGCCCGGTGCGATCTTTGTCACGGGGAGTCCCTCGATCTCCTCCGGGATCTCCACCGCATATTTTGTTTTTTTATACCAGGTGATCTCGATGTGATCGCCGCAGTTGATATAGTCGAAATCGTCCGCATCTCCATAGGCAGTCGCAGTCATCACGGTCACGGAAGCAGATGTTACGGGGGACAATATCGGAGCGGCAGTGAGCAGAATTGCCATCGTCAGTGCGATGATGTGTTTTGTTCGTTTCATAAGGCACCTCCATTTTTTTGCGTTATCGTTCTTTCAGATGCGGATGAGAGAGTCAGCTTCATCACCTCCCGGTTTGGGCTTCTGTCTATTCCCGTCCGGAAAGCGGTGATTTCTGTCAGTGAAAATGCAACTTTGGCGCAATGCCTAAGAACGATGCTTTCCCATTGTGCGGAATGACGAAAGGTAATTGACATCTGCTTTCCGATGCAGTATGATAGTATATAGAAGGTTTCCTGCAATTGTGAACTTTCTGTAAACTTTCAGCAGTCTGCGACAGAAAACGCTCTGTTTCTGACGGGGATAGGTAGAGGGGTGATCGTGCATGTACAATACGATACTGAAACGTCACTATACAGACATCCTTCTCTACTGTACTTCACGTCTGAAAGGTGACAGATATGCTGCAGAAGACTGTACGCAGGAGGTCTTTCTGGCGCTTTACCGCAAATCTCATACGCTTGACCTCACAAAAGAGATATTGCCGTGGCTGTATGCAGCGGCAGACCGGGAGATCCTTGCTTACCGGCGGCGGCATCCAGAGACAGTCGATCTTGATGTAGTCCCGGAGCCTGCGGAGATACCTGCCTTCACCGAATCCGAGGCAGAGACCATCCTCGACAGGCTGCCCAAGAAGGAACGCCGCCTGCTCGAAGCCTATTACAGCGGTGCAGACAGGGTGCAGCTTGCAATGAGCATGGGCATTTCCGTCAATGCGCTCTATCTGCGTATCCGGCGGATCCGGGAGCGGCTGCAAGGCTATGCAAAGAACATGGGGAAAGGAGGCAGCGTATGAAACAGCTTTTGGAAAAGGCATTACAGGACACCGACAGCCGTGCAGCGGACGACCTGCGGCAGCGGCTCGAGGATGAGATGAGAAAACCGGCAGAGCAGCGGGACTATGCGCTCATACGGGAGCTGTCTGAGACGTGCTGCGAGATGATGCATGTCCGCAGCGATGTGGAAGCAGCTTCTGCACGGGGGATACAGGCTGTCATTGAACGGCTGGACGGTAGCGAGCCGGAGGAAGCGTGCGTGATCTCTGTTGCGGAGAATGTCAGACCGTCTGTGCTGCGGTTTGTTCCGGCGATCGCTGCGTGTATCGTGGTGGTGCTCGGGTTTGTAGGCGGCGGGATCCTCTGGCGGATGGCGCCCGAGGAGCAATTGCCCGTGACGGAGCCGGAGACCTCCGAACAGCTCTCATCTGAAACGCAGCAGCAGACAGAGGATGTCACGGAACCTGTATTCGTGCCGTACATCCCCGTGGAGACGGCGGAGGATCCGGCAGAAACTGCACCATCGGAGCAGATACCGGCGACCGATGCCGCGGCGGCATCCTCCGGGCGGAGCATCGAAACGGTGACGGAGCCCACTACCTCCCAGCCCACCGAGGAGACCGTTTACCGGCGCTATGATCCGGCGGATTATGACTTGATCGAGCGGGACGGGATCTATTATGACGTGCCGGCGCAGTACCCGGATCGCTATCATGTGTGGGGGATCGCCGACAAAGATGCCGAGCGCTTCACCATCCCGCAGGAGATCGACGGCAGGAAGGTGCTCATGGAGATGCCGGACAGCTATGGCTTCTCGGACTGCAAGCATCTGAAAGCGATCAACATTGAAGGCGGCAGGCTCGATGACTGGTACACGATCGACGGCGTGCTGTTCCGGAAGGACACTCTCATGTATTACCCCAGTCAGAAAGAAGGCGATTATACCATCCCTGAGGGGACAAAAAAGGTGGCGCAGGGTGCATTTTTAGATGCCGGAAAGCTCGGAAAGCTCTCGGCTTGCAGCGGTCTTACCGGCATGATCCAGATCTATGATTCTGCGATCACGGAATTTGACGGCAGGGGCATGGAAAGCGCAGAGATCATTGAGTTCTGGCGGTGTCCGGCGCTGAAAACAGTCCGCATCGACGGCACTGTCACGAGCTCTCTGATAATCTTCGATGACCCGGAGCTGGAGCACATCACCTTTACGCAGGATGCAGAGGTCAGCGGGGAATGCAGCATTGCGGCGTGTCCGAAGCTCCGGGAGCTGCGGATCCCGGGGCGTTCACCGGGCAGGCTCCTCCATGTTGCGGAATGTGATGCGCTGGAATATCTGAGCTTCTGCAACAGTGTGCTCGGTGCCGATCGTGCGGAGGTGACAATGCAGGACGGGGAAAAGGTGACCTCAGGCAAGGGTGCAAAGATCGAGCACTGTGCAGCACTGAAACAGATCGAGGTACTGGCGGTGCCGGATGTCACCTCGCACCGCTATATCGTGACCAACAACCTCCCGGCTCTGGAGAAGGTCACCTTCTATGAAAAGCCCGGTGAGCCGGATGCAGGATATGCGCCGCTGATCATCGGTGATGCGGTCGGACAGTTCACCGTGGCAGGCTATGCGGAGCATACGGCGCTGAGGGACTGGTGTGCCAGAAACGGCTATCGCTTTGAGCTGCTGAATACGGTGAACAGTCTTGCGCTTGATCCCGGGGATGCAGCGCAAATTGCGGATGAGAGCCATGCTGTTCCGGCTCCTGACGATGCTCCCACAGAATGAAACAGACATTTCCTGCTCAACCTCTAAGCTGAGCGGCACATTTCCGAATGTGCCGCTCTCCTGTTTCTTGCCATTTCTGCATATTTGTGTTAGAATGAAAATAATATTTTTTTACGTAACCTTTCCGGCATCGTTTCCGTCTATATAAGTGAAGGGGAAAATAAGCAGGAGATCCCTTCGTGAATGACTGTGATACGAAAGAGGTGTTAGTATGAACAGAATGATGAAGCAGATCGCAGCGGCGCTGTTAGCAGCTGCATGTATCCCCGTGACGGGGCTGACGGCGGGGGCGGAGGAGTTGTCTTGGTATTGGGGAACGTCTTCCCTTGAAGCCTACAAGGATCTGGAGCGGGTCGATGACCACGGGATGATCCTATCGAACAATGATCCCGATGTGAAGCGGGAGCTGTATCTCTACGAGAATGAATACGGCAAGAGATATGTGCTCGTTGTGACGCCCCGTACCGACATCATACGTTTTGTGGTGCGGGATGATGTGGAGATCGAGGAGGCTTCCAGACAGGTGGCAGAGGTCATAGATGCCTATTATCCGGGCGCCCTTGCCAACTACAATGCGGAAGACCATGTATCCGGGGTCGGGAGATCCGGACAGGATGACTATATGTACTTCTCCCATTTAGGCTGGACGTACCACGGCGAACAGTATTCCCGGGAATTTGAGCTGCAAGCGACTGACAACAGTGCCGAGAAAGAAGCCGGCATTCTGCTTGATCTTGCGCAGCGGCATCTGATCTCGGAATTTTACGGCTGGGGGCAAACGGCTCGCTATGCAAAGGGCGATCTGCCGGCTGATTCTCCTCTCGCTTATGATCCCGATCAATACAAGCAGCACAAACAAGACAGTGAAGCTACGATCGACTGGGACAGCATCCAAAACTATCTGGTAGAGCACCATCCCGGTCTGACGGTTGAATCCTTTGTGGCAGGTGTACGCTTTGTTTATCCAGAAGATGTGGATGTGATCTGGTACAGGCTCGGCGGCGCCGAGGATCTGAGCTTCCGGGAGCAATTCGATCTTTCGGTCGAGATTTGG
>JAIKWY010000026.1 GCA_024684395.1 Oscillospiraceae bacterium | reverse complement strand
GTCCGGAGCGACAGTCTCTTCGAGCTGATATGTGCCGTCCTTCAGACCCTTGAACTCGGTCTCGTTGCCTGTGAACTCTACGCTCTTAACAGGCTTGCTGTCGGTAGACTTGATCTCCTTGCCGTCAACGGTCACGCCGGTGAGGTCAGCATCCTTGCTGCTCAGTACGAACGTAGCCTTTTCGTCCTTCGGAGTCTCAGCCTTGCCGTCGGTGATGACCTTCTTGCTGATGGTGATGTCGGAGAGATCGTCCTCAACGAGGATCACGCCCTCCTCAGAAACCTTGGCAGTGGTTTTGGTCTTGTCGATGTCGCCATTCTCGTCGATGACGAACGTCGTGTCGGTAGCGATGGTGTAGCCGTCCGGAGCAACAGTCTCACGGAGCGTGTACGTACCCGCAGGCAGATCCTCGATCGTCCAGGTCTTGCCAATCTCGGAAGTCCAGGTGTCGATCACGGTGCCCTTGGAGTCGAGCAGCTCGAGCGTTGCGCCTGCCAGCTCATTCTCGCCGGTGATGTCGGTCTTGTTGATGGTGGTGATCTTCGGAGCAACAACTTCCTCAGCTGCGTCTCTTACCACGATCTCAGTACCGCTTGTGCTCTCGATGACAGTAACATCGCCGTTGGTAACAGCCTTGCTGTCAACGATCACACCGTTCTTGATCGTGAAGGTGAATGCAGTCTCGACAACCGTGTAGCCGTCCGGAGCAACCTGCTCCTTGAGCTCATAGGTGCCGTCCTTGAGGCCCTTGATCTCGGTCTTGTTGCCGGTGAAGGTGATGGTCTTGGCTTCCTTGTCGTTCTTCACGCCGTTGATCTCAACGCCTACGAAAGCGCCTTCGGTCTTAGCGGTCAGTGTGTAGGTAGCGTCGCCGGAGGTGATCTCCTCGCCGCCCAGGTCGGTCTTGTTGATGGTGATATCAGAGATCTTATCGAGGATCGTGATATTGCCATTCTCGTCAACCTTGACCTCGCCATTCGTCTCGGTGCCGTTGACCTCGGTAACCTTGCCGTCCTCGACCGTGAAGGTGAATACGGAAATTACCGTGTAGCCGTCCGGAGCAACAGTCTCCTCGAGGGTGTACTTGCCGTCCTTCAGACCAGTGATAGTGGTGTTGTTGCCGGTGAAGGTGACTTCCTTGGAACCGTCGGTTACCTTGTCTTCGCCGACTGTCACGTCAGTCAGATCGCCGTCCACGGCAGTGAGCTTGAACTCTACTCTCTCATCAGCAGGAGCCGCCTCGGAGGTGTTGCCCTTGTCGTCGGTGGTGATGATCTGCTTGGTGATCTGGATAGAATCCTTCGGAGCGTCCTTCACGATCAGGTTGCCGTTCTCGTCGAGCTCAACCTCGCCAGTGGTAATTGCGCTCAGGCTGTCCTTAACGATCTCGCCGTTCTCAATTGTGAAGGTGAATGTGGATACGACCTTGTAGCCATCCGGAGCGACAGTCTCTTCGAGAGTATAGGTGCCGTCCTTCAGACCCTTGAACTCGGTCTCGTTGCCTGTGAACTCTACGCTCTTAACAGGCTTGCTGTCGGTAGACTTGACTTCCTTGCCGTCAACGGTCACGCCGGTCAGATCAGCATCCTCGCTGCTCAGTACGAACGTAGCCTTCTCGTCCTTCGGAGTTTCAGCCTTGCCATCGGTGATGACCTTCTTGCTGATGGTGATGTCGGAGAGATCGTCCTCAACGAGGATCACGCCCTCCTCAGAAACCTTAGCAGTGGTCTTGGTCTTGTCGATGTCGCCATTTTCATCGATGACGAACGTCGTGTCGGTAGCGATGGTGTAGCCGTCCGGAGCAACTGTCTCACGGAGCGTGTACTCACCCTCAGGCAGATCCTCGATCGTCCAGGTCTCGCCAGTCTTGGAAGTCCAGGTGTCGATTACAGTGCCCTTAGAGTCGAGCAGCTCGAGCTTCGCACCCTCCAGCTCATTCTCGCCGGTGATGTCGGTCTTGTTGATGGTGGTGATCTTCGGAGCAACAACTTCCTCAGCTGCGTCTCTAACCACGATCTCAGTACCGCTTGTGCTCTCGATGACAGTCACATCGCCGTTGGTAACAGCCTTGCTGTCAACGATCACACCATTTTCTACTGTGAATGTGAATGCAGTCTCAACAACCGTGTAGCCGTCCGGAGCAACCTGCTCCTTCAGAGTGTAGGTGCCGTCCTTGAGACCCTTGATGTCGGTCTTGTTGCCGGTGAAGGTGATGGTCTTGGCTTCCTTGTCGTTCTTCACGCCGTTGATCTCAACGCCTACGAA
>JAIKWY010000219.1 GCA_024684395.1 Oscillospiraceae bacterium | reverse complement strand
ATCCGGATGATTGCCGAGATCCGCAAACCAGATGTCGCCGCGCTGCGGTTTGTGTTCAGCTGTGCGATGCTGCACCGGCGCAGTGATATATTTTCTCGGATCGAAGCCGAGCCCTCTGTGGTATTCTGTTTTCAGGCGTTTGTTCTTACGAGCCATAGTTTTCACCTCCGTGATCTGCGGCGTAACCGAATTGTCGCCGCTTTGCCGTCTTTCTGTCGTCAATAAGGGGCAGATCATACAGACTGTATATTCTTACAATCTTGCCTTGACTGCTGCGATCAGTTTCTCCTGCGTTACGTCTTTTGAAGCAAGTGCTTTCAGGACATCTTCATCTACAGTATCTTTTGTTACGATGTGGTGGATGGTCACAGTGTTCTGCTGTCCCTGACGCCAGAGTCGGGCGTTGGTCTGCTGATACAGTTCAAGACTCCATGTCAGTCCGAACCAGATCAGGATGTGACCGCCGGACTGAATATTGAGTCCGTGTCCTGCCGATGCAGGGTGTATGAGAGCGACCGGAATGTTTCCTGCATTCCAGTCTGTGATATCGTCGGAATCCTTAATATCCCTCGGAGCATAACCACAGGCGGTCAGATGCTCCATGATACGGGTACGGTCATGCTTGAACCAGTAACCGATCAGCACAGGCTGTCCGTTTGCCGCTTCGATCAGGTCTTCAAGCATTTCCAGCTTCCGGCTGTGAATGGTGCGGGCTTCCTTGTTCTCGTCGTAGACGGCACCGTTCGCCATCTGAAGCAGCTTATTGGAGAGTGATGCCGCGTTTGCCGCATCAATATCACCGTCCTCAAGCGGGATGATAAGATCGTGCTTCAGCTGATCGTAGAGCTTTCGCTCCGCCGCATTCATCTCGACCTCATGGTTGACATACACGCACTCCGGCATATCCAGATAATCCAGTGCTTTCATAGAAATTGTAATATCCGATATTTTCTGATATATCTGCTCTTCTGCACCGGGACGAGGTGTATACGAGAACACCACACCCGTACTCGGATTCATGCTGCCGGGCTTAAAGTAGCTTTCACGGAATCTGCCGATAAATCGCCCGAGCCGTTCGCCGCCGTCAAGGATACCGATCTCCGCCCACAGATCCATAAGACCGTTTGAGGTCGGTGTACCTGTCAGCCCGACCCAGCGTTTTACGAAGGGACGTACCTTCCGCAGCCATTTGAACCGCTGTGACTGATAATTCTTGAAGGAACTCAGCTCGTCAATGACGATCATATCAAAATCCCAACGGAGTCCGTTTTTCTCGTAATACTCCACGAGCCATTTCACGTTCTCGCGGTTCACGATGTAAATGAAAGCATTATGATTGACCGCTGCGGTGCGCTCTTTGACGCTGCCGACAATGACGGATATCTCGATGTTTTGCAAGTGATCCCACTTCTTTACCTCGGCGGGCCATGTGTCACGGGCGACTCTGAGGGGGGCGATCACAAGCACCTTGTTCACTTTCAGCTCGTCAAACATCAGAGCGTTGAGGGCTGTGAGCGTGATGATCGTCTTGCCGAGGCCCATGTCCAGGAATAACGCCGAAACAGGATGCTCCCGGATATATTCTATACAGTATTTCTGGTAATCGTGCGGTGTGTACTTCATCCGGTATCATCCTCCTTCAATTCATAGAATCCTGCCAGATCATCGGGATCTATCGGTTCCAATGTCTCTCCGAGATCATCCATCTCCGACGGCAGTGTTGTGATCTCCAGATCGGGAATCTTAGCACCGATACCCTCCGGGAACGGCTCGCCGGGAGTCCATGAAAGAATTGCATCAATGCAGGGCTTGATCTGATACAGCTTGTCGATGCAGAGAACGGGAAAGCCGAGCTTCATCAGCTGATATCTCCGTTTTCTTTGTAGCGGACGCATCATTTTTCCCGGTGCTTTCAGCTCGACAAACACTGTCTTTGCAGGAAAGAACAGAACGAGTCTGTCCGGCAGCCCGTTCGCTGTCTGCGATGTCAGCTTATACGCTACACCGCCTGCAGCCTTGACTGCCTTGACAAACTCATTCTCAACAACATATTCTCTCAATGTCTGCCGTCCTTCCAGTATTCGCACCAGCCGGACGGGAACG
>JAIKWY010000154.1 GCA_024684395.1 Oscillospiraceae bacterium | reverse complement strand
CTCCGGCGCTATGCACTGCAAAGCGATGCATTCGAGCTTGTCGAAGTGACCGAAAACGGCGACGTGAACGAGTACTGCATCCGCCCCATTGGGCAGGAGACGGAATTCACCGTCACCCAGCAGGAGTATGAGGACTTCTCCCTCATCGTTGATGAGGATGCAGAGATCAGCGTCAACATCTCCCTCGGCAGACGGCGCGGCTTCTTCATCCTGCAAGGCGACACCTGTACGCTGTACTGGTTCGAGGGCAGCGAGGGCTTCTGCATCAGCGGCGCCGACAAAGACCTGCAATATCTGATAGCCATTTCCCGCAGTCTTGTGCCTGCGGATCAATAAGAAATGAGGTGATCTTATGAAAAACATCATGAAGAAAACGATCGCAGCGCTCCTGGCGTTCTCCTGTCTCCCGCTTTCCGGGATGGCGGCAGAAGGGGCATTCGATCACATGCAGTTTAACAAGATCTTTGGCTGGGGCGAAGGGGGCGTGACATGGGAAGTCCTTGACAACATGGAGGAGATCGACCTACAGCCGTATGGCACCCCTCCGGAAAACCACTACTATATGTTTGTGGATAGATCTTATCTCTATCTTGTCGGGGCAACACCACGAGATAATACGCTGTTTTTTGTCATCCGTGATGAGCTGGATATGGATGCGGTCACGGATACTGTCGTGGATGTGGTGGAAGACTATATCCCGGACATCCGGGAGCATGTCGGCATCAACAACTGTTCCTTTTCCTGTGATACAGCAACGCTCAAAAAATCCTACACAGAAGCTATGGCGTCTGCGTACACGGCATTCCAGCTACAGCTTTCGGACGGCGTGGAAAACAAAGCCGAGATCGAAAGCGGCATCCTCCTTGGTCTGGCAAGAAAGCACCTGATCTCGGAGTTTTATGGATTCGGCGAGACAGCCCATTTCTATACGATGGGCTATGACAAGACCGCCAAGGTCAGCTATTCGATCCCGGATGACGAATACTGCGAAAGCAATGGAAAAGAAAAAGTAGACTGCGATGCAGTGGAAGCCTATATCAAGGAGAATTACCCGGATTATAGCGTAGAGTTCCAGGAGAATGAAGACGGTGTGCGGACGTCTTGCAGCATCGAATGTACCGGAACGATCGACTACAGCAGAAAGCTGAAGCTGATCTATGATCTGGAGAACCGGTTCGGACTTTATTATTCGTATTTTATGACCCCGTGCGAGGTCTCCGGCACCCTGACAGCCGGCACCGGCACCGGCCACAACAAGCTCGAGAAGAAGGGCGATGTCAACCTTGACACCGAGATCGGCATCACGGATGTCATTGCCCTGAACCGGAATCTGATGGTCGGCGATCCGCTCTGCTGTACGGCTAACGTCAACGCTGACGTCAACGGCGACGGCACCCCGGATGAGACTGATTCGCTCGCCATCCTGAAAGAAGTCGTTGAGATTACAAAGGATTTCCAGCCGCAGTGATCCGGAGCGGATGATGTGGTCGTAGAACTCACTGAGGGATCTACGGAGTGATCATAGCCAAGATAACTGGATCAATAAAGCCGCCCTGCCGTTCCGGAAGTATGACCTTCCGGAATGGCAGGGCGTTTTCTGTAGAGCATGATATGTCGATCGTTTTTGCCGGACGATCAGCCGAGTGTTTCATTGATCCCCACGATGTATTTCAGCAAATTCAGCGCATCCGTTTCATCCGGCGTACCGTTGCCGTTGAGGTCAGCGTTTTGCTTTGCGGTCTCACAGAGTGGATCACCCGTCATGATATTCCGGTTCAGAGCGATGACATCCACGATGCTGATGTCCGTGTCGAGGGTGACGTCGCCGGGTCTCAGCAGGGCGTTACCGCCGGTGAGCGGCGGTTCAGAGGTTTGCAGCCAACCGATGTTTGGCTCGATACCAAATCTCTCCCACAGCTCTACTGCAAGGTCGAATTGCTCCCGGAAGCTCAGATCCTCGGCGCCGCTGATCCTGTAGTGGGTCTCCGTCCCCTCATACACCGCATAGGATTCAAGCGTCAGATCGGGATGCTGCTCTGTCAGATAGTTCCGTATGCTGTCCCAGTCGATCGCAGAGGCGTTGCCATCTGTGTACTTCACGGAATCATAACCGCCAAGAATTGAATTATGCGGCAGATCGCCCATGCCATAGTGCGCCGTTTGTCCCCAGCCATAGAACTCCGAGATCAGATGCCGCTGCGCAAGCCCAAGCAGAATGCCGGCTTCTTTCTCAGCACAGTTATCATCGGCACGCAGCTCAAATACCCGGTCATACTGTTCGCCATGGTACGTCCATCCTAAATGGGAGAAGTACATATAGTCATCCCCTTCATTCTCTTCGACCTTGGATTCATGCCGCTCAGCGTTGTAGTTGGCAAGGCTGCCCGGATAATAGGTATCTATGACCTCTGCCACCTGTCTGGAAGCCTCCTCGATCTCCATATCATCCCGCAACACAAATCGAATCACATGGGTACGGGGCGTAACAAGGAGCATCCATCTGTGTCCGTACTGGGTCTCGTAGAGATACAGCTCATGCATTTCATCGGTATAGTCGTTCGCTGTGAGCATCCCGTGGTCATCGACTTGCTCCAGATCCTTGTAGGCTTCAAGGGAAGTCGTTCCCCATATCCAAAACTGCTCCTCCGCCCCCGCTGTCAGCCCCGTCACCGGGATGCATGCCGCCGCCAGCAGCGCCGCAGCGATCTTCTTCATCATCTTGTTCATAAGATCACCCCTTTCAGGCATCTTCAAGTGTCTCGTTGATCCCCACGATATATTTCAGCAGGTTGAGGGAATCCGTCTCATCCGGCGAACCATCCCCGTTAATGTCAGCGTTTTGCTTTGCGGTATCGCAGAGCGGATCGCCTGTCATGATATTCCGGTTCAGAGCGATGACATCCACGATGCTGATGTCCGTGTCGAGGGTGACGTCACCGGGACGCTCGAGGGCGTTCTGACCGTATGCCATCTCGTCACCTTCGCAGGGTCTGATCATCAGTTTTCTGATGCCGAACTGCTCCCAAAGCTCACACATCACTTCCAGCTTTTCCACAAAGCTCAGTTCCTCTGTGCCGACGATCCGATAGAGGGTATCCGTTTTCTGTGATGTGCTCCCATCGTCAACATAGACAGTATAAGGCGCACTTTCATAGGCTTCCACTGTATAACCCGGATGGTGTGTATCCAGATAGGTCTGCACAGAATTCCAGTCAATATCCTTGCCCGCAGGAAGACTGCTCAACGGATCGTTGATGTCTTCGATGTAGCGTTTCTCCTGTACTGTATCCTCCAGATTATCATAGTATTCGCCCGGTTGGAGATACCATTTGCCAAAGTAAGCTGTCTGTCCGAAGCCGTAATAGGCAGAGATCAGGTGCTTTTGTGCCAGATCCAGGAGGATCTCCGCCTCCAGCGCCGCCTTGTTTTCCGGCTCTTCCCTCATATACAGCCAAAATGCGTGACTTCCCCAGAACCAATAGTTGAACAGCTTTGCCTTGTCGCATTCATAGACGTACATGTCTTCTTTATAGCATTCTTCCGGCTTGTATCCGTCCAGAATGCCGGGGAGATGGCTGTCAATGACCTCGGCGACCTCACTTAGATCCGCATCCTCACGCACAACGAACACGATCTCATTCGGGCGTGCAGAAGCCAGGACGATCTCATGATCCTGCTCGCTCATTGTGTGGACAAAGACCTTTGCATCGGGATATTCCAGATCGCTGAACATGCCACGGTCATTGACCGGCTCCATATCCCTGAACGAAGTCCAGTCAGCAACACCCCATTCACTTACCACATCCGCCCCCGCCGTCAGCCCCGTCACCGGGATGCACGCCGCCGCCAACAGCGCTGCAGCGATCTTCTTCATCATCTTGTTCATAAGATCACCCCTTTCAGGCATCTTCAAGTGTCTCATTGATCCCCACGATATATTTCAGCAGATTCAGCGAATCCGTCTCATCCGGCGCACCGTTTCCGTTGAGTTCAGCATTCAGTTTTGCGGTATCGCAGAGCGGATCGCCTGTCATAATGTTCCGGTTCATGGCGATGACATCCACAATGCTGATGTCCGTATCGAGGGTGACGTCGCCGGGTTTCAGGAGGGCATTCTGTCCGACAGTGGTTTCAGCATCCTCGCACAATTCCGAAACAATTGTCTCGATGCCAAACTCTCCTTGCAGCTCAAACCGAAGCTCTGCCTTTTTCCCTAAAGGCATCTTTCCGGTGCCTTCGATGGTAGGATATGACGGATCCTTTGTCATTGTCAGATCCGGGTAATGTTCTGCCAGATATGCTTCAACAGCCTTCCAGTCAACAGGTTCCGTTGTATCCATATCAAAGAAGATCAGGTCACCGCTCATAAGGGTCTGGCTCTGATAGGATGCTGTCTGTCCCCATCCGTAATATTCCGAAATCAGGTGCTTCTGCGCAAGCCCAAGGAGTATCCCCGCTTCGATCTCTGCCTTGTTTTCCATATCCAACGGCACTATCAGCTCAAAAATCCTGTCCGGATCACTCCAAGAATTGGCGGCAACCTGTGACAGACTCACATTATCACAATACCAACCGTGGGTGTTCCAATAAATGTTGTAATGATACCCGTCTCGTAGACCGGGAATATAGTTGTCCACTACCTCACCGATTTGATCGGCGGCTTCATCCACATTCACTTCGTCACGCAGCACAAAGCGCAGTACATTCCTGCGTGGTGTCACTTCGATGATGTCGCTGCGGCTGGAGCTCGCAAAATACTGCTGCCCACGATAATTTGGACTGTTGATAAAAGCATCATGGAGCGGGATCAGTTCCATATTGTTCACGGCTGCATAGCTGACCGTACCCCAGCCAAAGCCGAACGGGTCATCATCATACGCCCCCGCCGTCAGCCCCGTCACAGGTACACATGTCAGCGCAAGAAGCGCCGCCGTCAGTTTTTTCATCATGCTATTCATAAAAACACCCCATTTCTCAGTTTTCATCCGCAGGTCTCAGATTGCGGAAAATGTCAAGCAGATATTGCAGATCCTTGCCGGCGCCGCTGACGGAGAAGCCCTCGCCGTCCTCGAACCAGTAGATCGTGCAGTTGTCATCCTGTAGGATAAAGAAGCTGTCCCGTCCGTCCAGCGCCACGCTGATCTCTGCATCGAGATCCACCGTCAGGGAGAAGCTGTCATACTCCTGCTGCGTGACGATAAATTCCGTCTCGCCGCCCACCGGACGGATGCGGTACTCGTTCACGGCGCCGTTTTCATGCACATCAAAAAGCTCTACCATGCCGGAATCCAGCACACAGCGCCGGAGCGTTCCGGTCGGCGCCGGGAAAGCGGATGTCGCCTTGATGCAGCGCCTGTCCCGGAATGTCTCAATGCGGAATCCCTGCGCCTCTGTGACCTCGAGCGCTGCCTCCGTGGCATCTTCCGGTGCTTCGGTCACAGGCTCCGTCTGAGCGGGCTCCGTGGCGGGTGGTTCGGTCTGCACGGCAGGCGGCTCCGTCACATGCAGGGCAGGGGACTGCGTCTCCGCTGCCGTTTCGGACGGCGCAGCGGTCTCTGCCGGTTCGGTCGATACCGCCGGCTGTGTGGATGCTTCCGTGGGAGCGGCAGTCGGAACGATCACAGGCTCGGTCTGCGTGGGCTGTTCCGTGGTCGCTTCCTCCGTGGGAGCGGTCGCCGTTGTCTCCTGTACAGGCGGCAAAGCGGGGATCTGTCTCGGCGAACCGAAGCGCACCGCCGCCGTCAGGATCAGCGCAAACACGGCAACTGCCGCAGCGACCGGCATGATCCTCCGCAGGAGCGGGCGATGTTGCTGCGGCTCCTCCGTCAGATCCGGGATCATCATTTCGTCGAGCTCACCGATCACATCGAGTAAGATCTCACTGTTTCTCATAGCTCTGTTCCCTCCTTTTCCAGTTCGGCTTTCAGCTTGGTGCGGATGCGGTGCAGCAGCACCTTGACGGCACCTGCGGTCATACCATAGCGCTTGGCAATGTCCTTCACGGGCATACAGTACCAGTACCGCAGGAGAAAGATCTCCCGGTTCCGGTCAGGCAGCGCCCGCAGGAATGCCTGCAATTGCTCCTTGAGTGCGAGCCTGTCCTCGATGGACGGCAGCCCGCCGACACATTCCTCCAGCTCCGCTATACAGAGCGGGATCTCTCCGCCGCCGGACTTCTGCGCCGTTTTCCTGCGGTAGCGGTCGATCGCCAGGTTCCGGGTGATCGTCCCGAAGAACACCGCCAGCCGTTTCGGACGCTGCGGCGGGATGGTGTTCCAGGCACGCAGCCAGGTGTCGTTCACGCATTCCTCGGTATCCTCCGCCGAATGCAGGATGCGCTCGGCGATGCTGCTGCAATAAGCGCCGTATTTCTGCTCGCTCTCCTTGACAGCAGCTTCATCCCGCTGCCAGTAGAGCTCTATGATCTTCTGGTCGTCCATCCTGCACCTCCTTTGTGCTTTCACTTATATAGACGAGACCGGGAACAGAAAGGTTACGATTTTTATATTTTTTCTTTCTGATGATAAAAAACCGCCGCACGGGCTGTGCAGCGGCATGTTCGGTTTTGTC
>JAIKWY010000150.1 GCA_024684395.1 Oscillospiraceae bacterium | reverse complement strand
GTTGCCGTCGCAGCGCACCAGCTTGCCGTCCTCGTTGCTGACGGCGCACTTCTTGCTGCGCTGGAGCGCCTTCTCCTCCTTCCAGATCGGGCGCATCAGCTCGTGGTAGAGCTGCTCGTCCTCGATCTCCACGAAGTAGACTGACGTGCGCTTGCCCTCCAGCATAATAAAGGTGATCTCGCTGGGATCGATGCCGACCTGCTTGGCGTATTCCTTGTCCATCTCAATCGGAACTCTGTACTTCTTGTCGTTGATTGTCATAAAAAATTCCTCCATTTTTCTCGAATGGAGGAATCTCTACCGGCAAATGGGCATGACAAATCAGACCGCATTCCGGAATGGATAGCTCCATTCGGATTGCAGCCGTCAGCTCAAATGACAGCCGTTGTATTTTGTTGTGCCGCCGCAGACCGTTGAGCCACCGTTGATCACTCGGCGCAGTATGCAGCAGCAGACAGTTTTACGTCTTGTCCGGGACATGGTTTCATTATGTAAACAGGTGTCTTATACTCGTTGCCTCCATGATACAGTCAAAGGAAAGCATAGAAAAATTAACCCTACAGCCACTCGTTCATAGTTCAGTATGTAATAAGGCTCGAAATTCGCTCTAATGCTGCACGGAAACGTGCAGCTTTTTCACGATTGTAACCATTTTCGGCAGGGTTCACAAAGCCGGTCAGTCGGCGTCGTTCAGTTTCGAGATCAGGTCGTCGTCCATTTCTGCCTGCTCCCAGCGGCTCATGGTGCGAGGTTCGCCGTAGTGGTCGACCACAGATTCCGCAACCTCCGGTGAGTAGCGCTTGCGGACTGCGAAGAGCAGGTCGGCAGTTCTTCTGGTCATTGCATTGATTTCAGATGCTGTCATAGTATCACGCCTTTCATGTTCTACAGAATTTCAACTTTTTAGTATTGCCTTTTTATTGAAGCTGTGGTATAATGAAGATACAAAGCTATTGCTACGTTGATTGCGTTGTCTATGTTGTAATTCTACCACTACAGATAAAAATCCTCAAAGCGATTAGGGATGTTTAAGTACGATTAGAGATGTTTCACGGAGGTGCCTAAATGATGTTCACTGATTTTGCACAGGCTTTATACCAACCTCTTGCAGACGACCGCAGCTTTGCGGAGTTCACAAGAGATCTGTTCTTGAACATTACTGATTACAGCAAATCAGAAGATAACCCTATAATCAATGCCGAGGATGGAACTCTAACTGCTTACTATAACGGTAAGAATGGCATTTCCAGATTAGCAAAGAAGATCAGCAGTCATTTGGACACTCTTAAATTTGAGACATACTTAGAAAAGTATCCTTCTGGCACACCAATGTTGATTTGTGAAGCTCTTCTACCATTTGATCCACAAATCAATGAATATAATTGCTATGAGAGAAGCGCGACTCTATTTAAAGATATCATCATTACCGCAGCTTCTCAAAAAAGGAAATCAAGAAAAAAAGACAGCGGAACTTCAGAAACTTCGATGGTCTGCGTTGGAGACTCGGATTTTAGAACCCGTTTACTACTCGAATCCGCAGGCATCTGCGCGAATGATAACTGTAATAAACCGTTAAGCATAACTAAAGGAGATGCATATCGGCAACACTTTGAGTGTGTAGTTATTGACGACAATCTGCCGAAGGATTCTTTTGAGAACAATATCGCTTTCTGTCCCGAATGTGCGGCAAAGTTTAGAATGGCAACCACCACCGATGAGATCGAGCGAGTAAAGGAAATAAAAAAACGGCTGCTTCATGATGCAGCCGATAAACAAATGTTGTCTGAAAGCCAAGTAACAGACGGCGTAAAAAGGGTGATTCAGAAAATCTCTGAATCACTTGAGGAAGAACCTAATGTTGAGCTTTCATATGATCCGGTAACTGTTGAGCAGAAGCTTCTCTCAATCAGTAAACCATTATGTACAAAAGTCAAGTCTATGGTGACCGAGTACTATAGCATCGTTCATAACACCTTCCTTCAGATGGATAAAGCAAAAGCGATCCGATTTGAACCATTCACATTACAAATGAAATTGAATTACATCCAGCTTATTGAAGGCGGCACCGAGCCTATCAAGATATTTGATCAACTTGTAGGATGGCTTGTAACGATGACAAATGAAGATCGTACAGTATGTGAAATTGTTGTTTCATACTTTGTGCAGAAATGTGAGGTGTACGATGCAACTACCGAATAAGCTGTATAGCTATAGCAGCAGCATTCTATCGAAGTTTCCTGTCATACTTAGGACGCTTCAAAATGGTGAAGCTCAAGTGTTGACGCTCTTTTTGAACAACCAAGAACGATTTGATAGCATCAACGATTTCATAGAGACACTTGATGCGCTTTATGCGCTGCATAAAATTGAATTCGATGCTGAGAAAGGGGTGATCCACCTTGTTGTATGAAATCCAATGTGACCGATTCCTTTCCAACGGGCAGCCCAGACCACCAATTCGCTTTCACGACGGTTTAAATGTAATCTTAGGCGGTCAAAATGCAGATAATTCTGTAGGAAAGTCAACCTTCATGCTGATCATTGACTTTGCTTTCGGTGGAGAAACCTACGCAAAATCTCCGACTGCACTTCATATCGGTGATCATTTGATAAAGTTCGCTTTCAAATTTGCAGAAAGCACCTACTACTTTTCCCGAACTACTGTTGATGCCAATACTGTAAACGTATGCGATTCAAGCTATACTGTACAGTCCACGCTATCAATAGATGATTATAGAAAACGGTTGCGGGAACTCTATGGTATTACATTAAAAGACGGTTCTTTCCGCAGCCTCGTGGGTCCTTACTTTAGAGTCGCTGAAATCGATAATTGTAACAGTCTGAGACCTCTTCACGCTTTTCCACGGCAGAAAGCAGCAGAGGCGATTGTGGCGCTGGAAAAGTTGTTTGATAAATACTGGCATATTCAGCAATATAAGGACGCATTAAAAGCCAAAAAAGAAAAGCAGGATGCGCATAAGGCGGCACGAAAACAGTCACTCCTCCCAAATAGTGTTACTACAAGAAAAGCATACAAAAACAACGCCGCTGAGATTGAGCGGTTAGAAGCAGAATTGGAGGAATTGACCACGCAAACAGATCGAGACCTATCAAAGGAAGGTACAGAAGAAGCAGATCAGGTATCTGAGATCAAGGGCAAAATCACTGTACTGAAAAGAAAGCGTACAAGACTGCAGTCTCAATTGGATGCTGTAAAATTGAATGCAAGTGGGGGAATCAGCTATGTTCAAGGTGAATTTTCGGAGCTTCAGGAATTCTTTCCAGATGCCGATCTTCGCAAAATTGCTGAAATAGAGGCGTTCCACCAAAAGCTCATTATCATTCTGAAACAGCAGATAGAGGATGAGACTCTTCGACTATCTGCATTAATCGCAGCAGCGGCAGAAGAGATACAAGGTCTTGAGGAGGAGCTGCGTTCTCATGGCGGTTTTGCCGCTATGCCTAAATCATTTCTTGATAAGTTTTCACAGTATCGCCAGCAGATCGATACGCTTCAAAATCAAAACAAAGCCTATGATGACGCACAAACCTTTGCTGAGGAAATTAAGGCGGCAAAACAAGCTCTGCGAGATGCCGAAGAAGGAATCCTGCGAAACATCGAAAGTACGATCAATTCTCAGATGACAAGGTACAACGATATTGTTTACAGCCAGACACGAAAAGCACCTGTAATCTCGCTGCTTGACGGCTCAAACTATGAATTCTCAACACCCGACGATACCGGAACAGGTACGTCATTTAAAAGCTTGATCGTGTTCGATTTAAGTGTTCTCCTGCTCACACAGCTTCCAGCGCTCATTCATGATTCACTAATCTTTAACGATATCGGTTACAAGCCGCTGGAAAAGATCATGGAGCTGTACACGAAGAGTAATAAACAAATCTTTATTGCTTTTGATAAGAAAGAAGCACCGACAGAGAGAATTCAAAAGATTCTCGATTCTGCGGCAGTTCTGCATTTGAGTACAGACGGAAATGAACTGTTCGGGGAGAATTGGGGCGGAAAAAAGGCAGAGGAAGCGTCCTCCGATGAGATATCAGAGTGATGAACTGCGGCACTTTGTGCCGCAGTTCTTTTCATTGTTCCGTTTTCAACACATTATCCTAAAACTGTTGTTGAAGGTCTTGAAATTTTCGTAGAATTGTGATATAATAGAAACTGTATATCATGTTGCTATTTCAGATAAGGGAAGATACAGTTCTACAATGCAGGTAGGATGTACAAGTTTGCAATATCAGAGATAGAAAAGTATGTAATAAGCTGAAAAATCACGGAGTAAAGGAGCCAAATATCATGGAAAGGAAAACGCAGGAAAAAAATGGAAATATTCAATAACACAACCAAAACCGTAGGTGATGATATAAAAGCCATCGTTCGATCGGGTGACCGAATTTCGATCGCCGCAGCCTGCTTTTCTATCTATGCTTATCAGGAATTGCGAGAGCAGCTTGAGTCGTGCGAAGAACTGCGATTCATTTTTACCTCACCTACATTTATCGCGGAGAAAACAAAATCGGAACGACGAGAGTTCTATATTCCACGTCTTGGCAGAGAGCGCAGTCTTTACGGTACAGAATTTGAGGTGCGTCTCCGCAACGAGCTGAAGCAAAAGGCAGTCGCAATGGAATGCGCTGAATGGATGCGCCGTAAGGTTCGTTTTAAGTCCAACACTACCCGTGAGGGTATGAACAACTTCCTGCTCGTGGACGGTGCGGAAGATACATATACCTATATGCCGATGAATACGTTCACAACGGTCGATCTGGGCTGTGAGCGCGGCAATAATCTCACGAATATGGTAACGCGCCTTGAAAACCCTGCAAGCGCAGAGTTCCTGCGAATGTTCGACTCCATATGGAACGATACTGAAAAGCTGACTGATGTAACAGAAGATGTTATCGAAATGATAACGACTGTTTATCAGGAGAACGCGCCGGAGCTTGTATACTTCATGACGCTGTATAATATTTTCAGCGAATTTCTGGAGGATATTTCTGAGGACGTTCTTCCGAATGAGGCTACAGGGTTCAAGGATAGCGTGATCTGGAGTAAATTGTTCCACTTCCAGAAAGATGCTGCACTTGCGATCATCAATAAGCTGGAGCAGTTTAATGGCTGTATTCTGGCAGACAGCGTCGGTCTTGGTAAGACATTTACTGCTTTGGCAGTTATCAAGTATTATGAAGGACGCAATAAAAATGTTCTCGTTCTCTGCCCGAAAAAGCTGTCCGAAAACTGGATGACCTATAGAGGCAACCTCATCAATAATCCGCTGGCTGCTGACCGCCTGCGTTATGACATTCTGTATCATACAGATCTGTCCCGTGACAGCGGCAGCACTGTGATCGGACTGCCGATCGACCGTATCAATTGGGGCAACTACGACCTTGTCGTGATCGATGAGAGCCACAACTTTCGCAACGGAACTGGAACGCACAAACTCGGCGATGATAAAGAAAACCGTTATGTACGACTCATGAACCGTGTGATCAAACCGGGCGTAAAGACAAAGGTGCTGATGCTGTCAGCGACCCCTGTCAACAACCGTTTCTATGACCTCCGCAACCAACTGGCGCTGGCATATGAAGGCGAGTCGGAAGAGTTCAGCGAAAAGCTGAAAACAAAATCTGACATCGATACGATCTTCCGTCAGGCGCAGACCGTCTATAACGCATGGTGCAAGTTGCCGGAAGAACAGCGAACAACGGCAACCCTGCTGTCACAGTTGGATTTCGATTTCTTCGAGGTTCTGGACAGCGTTACCATCGCACGTTCGAGAAAGCACATCCAGACCTACTATGATGTAGCGGATATCGGCACATTCCCGCAGCGAAATAAACCGATGACCTTGCGTCCGAAGCTGACAGATAAACCGAATGCGATCAACTACACCGAGGTCTATGAGCTGCTTTCCAATTTGCTATTGACAATCTATACACCTACTATTTATATTCAGCCAAGCAAGATATTCAAATACCTCGATGAGGACGAGACAGAGAATTTCCGAAAAGGTCGTGAGCTTGGTATCCAGCGCTTAATGAAGATCAATCTTCTGAAACGAATGGAAAGCTCTGTACACTCGTTCCTGCTCACAGTGCGCCGCATTTATGATTTCTTGTATGATACTTCGCAGATCATAGAGCAGTTCATGCAGGACGGCAGCGGCACCCTTGACGAAATGCGTGACCTTTCCGGCACGACCGGGGATTTTGACTTTGACGATCAGAATACCGACTTTTTCAGTGTTGGCAAGAAGGTCAAGATCGACCTGCGCGATATGGACTATATCAGTTGGAAGCGCGATATTGACAATGACATCGAGAACCTTCAGCTTTTGATTCTTATGGTCGAAGATATTACACCGGAATACGACTTTAAGCTGAACGAACTGCTCCGTGTTATCCGGGAAAAGATCGCGCACCCGATCAATCCCGGCAACAAAAAGATACTGATCTTTACAGCGTTTGCGGATACTGCCGAATACCTGTACGAGAATGTCAGCAAAATGGCATTATCGGAGCTTGGATTGCATACGGCGCTTGTCACAGGTTCTGTTGACGGTCAGACTACTATCCCGAAATTCAAAGCAGATATGAACCATGTGCTGACCTGCTTCTCGCCGCGCTCAAAAGACAAGGCTGTTCTGTATCCAACAGAGCAAGCGGAGATCGATATCCTGATCGCGACCGACTGTATCTCCGAAGGTCAGAACCTGCAGGACTGCGATTTTTGCATCAATTATGACATCCATTGGAACCCGGTACGCATCATTCAGCGCTTTGGTCGTATTGACCGTATCGGCAGCCAGAACGCCGTGATTCAGCTTGTGAATTTCTGGCCCGATCTTGACCTTGACGAATACATCAACCTGAAATCCCGTGTCGAGACAAGAATGCGTATTTCCGTTATGACCTCCACTGGCGATGACGACCTCATCAATCAGGAAGAAAAGGGTGACCTTGAATATCGCCGCAGCCAGCTCAAAAGACTGCAAGAAGAGGTAGTAGACCTTGAGGATATGACCAGCGGTATTTCCATCATGGACTTGGGGCTGAATGAGTTCCGCATGGATCTCCTTGCCTATATGAAGGAACACGGTGACATTGACCACACGCCATTCGGCATTCACGCTGTAGTCAAAGGCGAAAAGCCGGGTGTGATATTTGTATTGAAAAATGTAAACGAGCATATCAATATCGAGAACCAGAACCGCCTGCATCCATTCTATATGGTGTATGTCAGCATGGACGGAGAGATCATCACGAACCACTTACAGCCGAAGGATATCCTTGATGTGATGCGGCATCTCGCAAAGGGCAAGGCGCAGCCGGACAAGCGCTTATGCGAGAAATTCAACAAGGCTACCAATAACGGCAAGAACATGGCGAAGGTCTCCCAGCTTCTGGAGGACTCCATCATGTCGATCATAGATGCAAAGGACGAGGGCGACATTGACAGCTTCTTCGGCGGCGGTCAGACCACCTTCCTCTCCGGCGGTTTCTCAGGGCTGGACGATTTTGAACTGATCTGCTTTATGGTGGTGATCTGATATGATAAAATTCCCAAGCGCAACGGCAGTCGGCAGACGATTGCCGAAAGAAGCGTTTTATAAGCACCTGCCGCTGACAAAGCCGCTGAAAGACAAATTCGTCTCCGATGTGGAGCGAATTGTGGTAGAGAACAGCTTGACGCAGGAAAACCTCAACCTGACAAACGAATCCGAGATCAAGGAGATCCTGCTGCTGTCGATCACGCTGAAAAAGCAGGAATTTGACGGCAAGGTGGTCGAGGCGATCGCACGGCAGAATCCGCACAAGTTGGTATTCCTGCTGATCTACGAAGACAGCCGTCAGCTTGCGCTATATCACAGCAAGCTGTACCGTACCCCGTGGATGGAGGATGTTTCGCTGATACCGCAGGGATTCTCCCTTGATGAAATTTGGAACAGCTTTATCGAGCAGATCGCGCTGTACGGGGAGCAGGCGGAGAACGCCGGTACGCTCTCGATAGAGGAGCGCCTTGCCTTGCAGGAGCAGATCCAGAAGCTCGAAAAGCTGATACAAAAAACGGAGGCTGCCGCATGGAAAGAACAGCAGCCGAAGAAACAATTTGCTTTATACAGCAAACTGCGTGAATACAAAAAACAATTGGAGGAATTGAAACATGGACAAGATGAAAATGCACACGCCTGACCTTGCGGACGAGAACTTCCGCAGGCTGGCGGCGCTGTTCCCGAATGCGGTCACGGAAACGATCAATGAAAACGGCGAGGTCGTTCGGGCGGTGGATGCCGATGTTCTGCGGCAGGAGATCTCGGCGGCAGTTGTGGAGGGAGCGCAGGAGCGCTATCAGTTCACATGGCCCGATAAGAAAAAGTCTGTGGTGCTGGCAAACCAGCCAATCACGAAAACGCTGCGCCTTGACCGCGCAAAGTCTGTGGGCAGGGACGGCACACCGGGCAGCATTGATACGGAGAATATCTACATTGAGGGCGACAACCTCGATGCGCTCAAACTCTTGCAGGAGACCTATCTTGGCAAAGTGAATCATCAGATTATTACCTAGCGAAACCCGCTTTCGGCATCAATCGAACTCCGGGACAGCCCTCCGGGGAGTTGGGCCTTGGCACTGTTCCTTTGTTCTGTGTATAGTATAGCAGGTTCCCGGAGCAATGTAAATAGGTAAACTTATGTTGCAGAAAAATGGTCGATTATCTGCAATTTCCATCGTAATTTGCAGATTTCATCGGTTTATTTACAAAAAGGAGCAAGCGCCATTCAGCGCTTGCTCCTTCACAGCAGTTCAGTTATGATCGCTTGATCGTTTGTATTGCTTGTTAGCTCATAATATGCTCTCAGCACTGCCCGTACCTTTTTATCTGCCACACTGTTATTTACAATATCCTCGAAGGTCAGTTTGGACTCCTGATAGTTCTCCTTGTCAAAGGCGTAGCAGAGCAGCACGATGATGTACAATCTGCCCATAAGTACTACTCGTTTTTCGTCTATTATGCCATACACATCCGGTTCGAGTTTGTCTTTGTCATAACCTTTAAGTCCGTATTTTTTTAGGCGATCCCATAGTTCATCTATCAGGAAGACGGGGCATGACTTGATTTCTAACTGTTCTTTTTTTACATTTGGATTATAGACACTGAGCTTAAGTTCCTCTGTAATAACGCGAAGCTTGCTTCTCATTGTACGCGTATTTGGTTGTCCAGCAGCTTGTTTACTTGTTGTATCGAGATGCTTAATGACCTTACTTTTTATTTTGTTAATAAATATGTCAAAATAATCCTCGACAGTAGATTTATAGAGATCTCCATCTTTTTTCCTTTTAATCGTTTTAGGATTCCATTTTGTTTGGTTTAAATCAAGAACCTCGCATATTTGTACTTCAAGTTGCAACAATGACGGTTGATATGCTTTGAATGCTGGATAATCCTTTGCAACACTCAGAAAATCTTCATAGACCTCATTGTACAGCATCTGCGGCGTTTTTGTGATCTTGCCGTTTGTACCATAGATGCAATTCTCAATCGTCTCAACAAGCTCTTCACCTACGGTCAGTACTGCGAAACTGTAAGAGGGAATCTCTTCACTTCGGCTGCATCTATCGCTGGTAATGACCATTCCACAAAATGCATCGAAAAGCTCTCTGTCGAAGATCTTATGGTACTTCATGTAGAGATGAAGAGCGACAAGATACTGCGGATTTATAATATCCAGGATGTCGGCTTTGTACTGCTCTATGCGGTGCAGGTCGAACTGCTGATCATTGACGGCTGCGTATATGTCATCAATTTTTTCAAAATCTATCAGCTTTGACCTCGAAAGATATGATCTGACCGTTTTCTTGTTCTCCGGCAGTTGTTCCGGATGTTCTGACAACACTTCGGCAAGGACATTTATGACAAGCGCCTTTGCGGGGCATTTTTTAGGATGAGAATTGAAGTATTTCGGTATCCGATTGCTTTTATTAGCTTCGGCACTATTTCTCCCAAAGAAATACTGGAAAAGCGTCTCGTACATATAGCCAAATGCTTGTGCAGCTTCACTAATATCGTGCATAATACCCCTCCTGTGATCGGTCTTATAGTAACTCCATTATAGCACGTTTATCGCAAATTATCAAGACTCTTCCATTGCCTTCTCATTACCGCCCGAATACCCGAATCATTTCCCATATAACGAACGGTCATTTTCTACTCGTCAATGTCACCGGATTTACCCCTAATTGATGTTGAACCCACCAACTTTTACAGAAAAAAAGAATCCCGAAAGCACGGAATCAACGTGTTTTCGGGACTTTTCACAACCTTTCCGGTTACGCATTTTCGATTGGTGGAGGCGAGGAGAATTGAACTCCTGTCCGAAGCCCTATTCCCACAGCTTTCTACGAGTGTAGTTTATCTTTTAAAATTCCCCGCACAGACCGCCGGTAAACAGGCTGAAAGTGAAGGTAGTCCAAATACATTCCTGCGGTGTGGACATGCCGCCGGAACGTTCACCACTCATCGATGCCCTGTAAAAGCCGTGGTACTCAATTACAGGACAGATGCTGACTTAAGCAGCAACCTGCAGGCTACGAGAGCTTACAGTGATCTTGTTGTTAGCGTTTATATTTAAACGTGCCGCAGTTTAAAGAGGTACAGCAAGGCTCTACTCGCTTACTATGGTGCAAAAACCCCGTCGAAACCGGTACGCCCCCATTTGTATATCTATTATACACGGTTACTTGCCGGTTGTCAAGTACTTTTCTGGTAAAAAAACGGTGACAATCCAAGGATCCCGTCGGATCGCCCTCCGCAGCTGCCGGATGGCGGCTCAGCGGTTATGCTCCTTGATCGCACGGTCGATCGTGCGCTTGGCAGTACGCTTTGCCGCATCCTCACGCTTGTCATAGAGCTTCTTACCACGGCACAGCCCCAGCTGTACCTTGACACGGGAATCCTTGAAATACAGCGACAGCGGCACCAGCGTCAGACCGTCCGTCTTGGTCTTGCCCAGCAGACGGTGGATCTCCGCCTTGTGCATCAGCAGCCGCCGTACCCGCAGCGGATCCCGGTTGTAGATATTGCCCTTCTCATAGGGAGAAATATGCATCTGCTTGATGAACAGCTCGCCGTTCTCGATGCTGCACCAGCTGTCCTTCAGGTTGACACTTCCCTGCCGGATGGACTTGACCTCCGTACCGGTCAGCTCAATGCCCGCCTCGAATGTTTCGAGGATAAAGTATTCATGCCGTGCCTGACGGTTCTCCGTGATCAGCTTCGTGCCCTTTGTACGCATCATTTCACCCCCGTTTCAGATGTATCAGCCGTTTTCAGACATCAAACTCGTCGCCTTCAAACGAATCCAGTTCCAGACTGTTGAGCAGATCACGCAGTGCAGCCAGCTCATCTGCTGTCATCGTCAGACCCTTGCCCATACGGGTATGATCCGGCGACCAGTCACGAAGATCATACTTCGGCTCACGGTCATTCCAGCTGACCATATTCAGCTCTCTTGCCCATCCACGGGCATTCTCACCGATGGAGCCAAGCTGCTCCGTGATCTCAAACTTCAATTCTGCCATTGTCATTGCCTCACTTTCTCATTCTTCCAGGTATGCCCTGATCGCCGGCATCTGCTGCATGGTCAGCGCATAGCCCTGCGCATACAGTGCCATCAGCTTATCCAGACACTTTTCCGTCCGCCCGACGCCAAGCGTATCCTCCGGTGCGATCACATAGACCTCTCCGGCGGTCTCCAGATCCTCCAGCTCCGACACACACACGTTATAGCGCAGATGCCGTGTTTCGAGCTGCTCCGCATAGGCGGGGTATTTCTTCCGGTACTTGTTCACTGCGACATGCATGAGCGATTCCTCGTTTTTCCGGTAGGAACGCTCCCTCGTCAGCACAACGATGGTCTTGCTGCAGCCGTCCTCGATCGCCTTGCGGAACGGGATGGAATCGGCGACACCGCCGTCTGCATACAAAACGCCGTCGATCTCGATCGGACGGAACATCAGCGGCAGCGCACAGGTCGCACGCAGTACCTGCCATGTGCGGTCTGTCCGGGACACATCCAGGTATTCCGCCTCACCCGTTTCCAGGTTCGTGACCGCAGCGATCACCTTGCCCTGATACCGCTGCAGCGCCGCATATTTGTACGGCAGCAGCTCATTCGGGATCGTCTCGAACACATATTTGAGGTTATAATACGAACGATTCATCGGATTCAGCAGATGATGCAGCCCCATGTAGGAAGAGCTCCTTGCAAAGCGCCGGAGCATCTCACGGTTCCGACCCTTCTGCCCGGAGACATAGGACAGCCCGTAGGTGATGCCAGCCGAAGAGCCGATCACATAATCCGCCATGATACCGGCATCCAGCAAAGCATCGGTCACGCCGCTGGAAAAGATCGTACGGTGCGCACCGCCCTCCAGTACCAGTCCAAGATCCATTCGCATTTCCTCCCTTCCGTGTCATTCGCCAGACCATAGGGCATCTCTGCCCCATACTTTGCTTCTGAAAACGTAGTTTTTAGAAGTACTCTATATATTATACACGATTCCGAACCAGATTGCAAGAGGTTTTTTTGTTTTTTTCAGCGACAGGAAGGAGATACATGGATCATGGCTTGTCCGGGCGTATTTCGGGCGTTTGCAGCTGCCGTTCCTGCTGTATGACAAGGCAAAGCAGCCCCCTCTCCCCTCTTTGTCGTAACCGTCAAATATCCCACGTCCCCCCAAAAAGCATCAGGCTCACTGTGAGGTGAGCCTGAATGAATATCATGTATCAAATGGTAGAATGACCGTCCCAGCAGAATGCGAGAAAAGATCTGTCAGGTACTGTTCAGCA
>JAIKWY010000096.1 GCA_024684395.1 Oscillospiraceae bacterium | reverse complement strand
GAACAGCCCGTCCCCTCTGTCTCGTTCCTCGACATCTCCCCACCCCGTGGGGAGTCACCCGCTGGCAGGTGCCTCCCAATGCCCTTCGGGCAAAGGTCGGCAAGCACTTATGCACCCACTCACTTTTATAAGGACTGAGTGAGTGAGTGAGTGCTCTGACCTATTGTCTGCATACTGACGGATGCTATACTTTCCGCTTTTTGCTGATCACTGACTACTCTCTATTTCTCTTCTCCTGCTGGAGAAGGAGAGATACCAGCGTGACGCTGGACCCATCCTGCTCCGAGGTGGATGGTGCGTATCTTCGGTGACCGCAATGATGCTTGCTTTGCAGAGCATCAAAGCTATGCAGTTTATCACGTCGCAGCAAGCTGCTCTGGTGCAGTTCTCTGGTGTTTCATGCGATCAAGCAGGGAGATGCTACGATCGGTCGGCTATGATACAATAAGCTGATGCACTCGGTCAGTCAGTCATGTATTGATAAGTGACCTGCTGCTGATACGACAATCGGTCAGCTGTGATACAATAAGCTAACGCACGCACGCACTCACTCAGGTATTTATAAGTGACCTACTGCTGATACGACAATCGTTCAGCTATGATACAATAAGCTAATGCACTCACTCACTCACTCACTCATAGACTGCACCAGTGCTCTACTGTGAACCAGTGCAGCAGGACGGATCCAACGTCACGTTGGCTGAGCAAGTGCGTCATCAGAATGCTATGTACTGAATCTATCACTTACAGTGGTAAGTTATGGATTGAATGCATAACACAACATGCATGGAGGATAGAATTATGCAGAACATAGGAAAAATCGTACAGATCATCGGCGCAGTAGTCGATGTGCAGTTCCCGAAGGAGAACCTGCCGAAGCTGCTGAACGCCATCCACATCGACAACAACGGCACGCCGCTCGTGGTCGAGGTCGCACAGCACATCGGTGATGACATCGTGCGCTGCATCTCGATGGGTCCGACAGACGGTCTTGTCCGTGGCATGGATGCCGTGGATACCGGTGCGCCCATTTCCGTACCGGTCGGCAAGCAGACCCTCGGACGCATGTTCAACCTCCTCGGCGATGCCATCGACGAGAAGCCTGCGCCGGAGAATGCAGAGCGCTGGGCGATCCACCGGGATGCCCCGAGCTATGAGGAGCAGACCGCTTCCTCCGAGGTGCTCGAGACCGGCATCAAGGTCATCGACCTGATCGCACCGTACCTCAAGGGCGGTAAGATCGGACTGTTCGGCGGTGCGGGCGTCGGCAAGACCGTCCTCATCCAGGAGCTCATCAACAACGTTGCCAACCAGCACGGCGGTATCTCTGTCTTCACCGGTGTCGGCGAGCGTACTCGTGAGGGCAACGACCTCTACAACGAAATGAAGGAGAGCGGCGTTCTCGAAAAGACCGTCCTCGTCTATGGTCAGATGAACGAACCGCCCGGAGCACGTATGCGTGTCGGACTGTCCGGTCTGACGATGGCGGAGTACTTCCGTGACAAGGAGGGGCAGGACGTGCTGCTCTTCATCGACAACATCTTCCGCTTCACACAGGCAGGCTCTGAGGTGTCGGCGCTGCTCGGACGTATGCCGTCCGCCGTTGGCTATCAGCCGACGCTTGCCACCGAGATGGGCGCTCTCCAGGAGCGTATCACCTCCACGAACAAGGGCTCTATCACATCCGTACAGGCGGTCTATGTTCCTGCGGATGACCTGACCGACCCGGCGCCTGCGACCACGTTCGCACACCTTGATGCAACGACCGTACTGTCCAGAACCATTGCATCTCTGGGCATTTACCCGGCAGTAGACCCGCTCGAGAGCACCTCCCGCATCCTCGCACCGGAGATCGTGGGACGTGAGCATTATGACACCGCCCGTGCGGTGCAGACCATTCTCCAGCGTTATAATGAATTGCAGGACATCATCGCCATCATGGGCATGGATGAGCTCTCCGAGGAGGATAAGCGCATCGTACAGCGTGCCCGCAAGGTACAGCGCTTCCTGTCGCAGCCGTTCTCCGTTGCCGAGCAGTTCACCGGCATGGAGGGCAAGTATGTGCCGCTGAAGGAGACGATCCGTGGCTTCAAGGAGATCATCGAGGGCAAGCATGACGACCTGCCCGAGTCGGCATTCCTCTTTGTCGGCACGATCGACGAAGCCGTAGCCAAGGCAGCAACGCTCGAGGAGTGAGCCTATGAAGACATTCCGATTCATGATCGTGACCCCCGACCGGACGCTGTTTGACGGCGAGGTCGTGGAGGTCATCGCCCGCACGACCGAGGGCGATGTCGGTATCTTAGCCGGCCATACCCGCTATGCAGCGATCCTCAAGACCGGCGCACTCACGGTGAAGTTCGAGAACGGCGAATACCGCAAGGCAGCCGTTGCCGAGGGCTTCCTGAAAGTCTCCGACGAGCGCACGACCGTGACTTCCACAGCTGCGGAGTGGGCGGAGGAGATCGACCCCGACTGGGCAGAGCGCTCCCGCAAGGATGCCCTTGCCAAGATCGAGGCGGCACAGGATGAGCCCGACCGCCTGATGCGTGCCGAGCTCAAGCTCCAGAGAGCCCTGAACCGCCTGAGCATTTCCGGACATGGGACGGGTACGTTCCAGACACCGAAAAGACGTTGAACACGCTGACTCCGCAGGAGAAAACCTCCTGCGGAGTTTTTCTGCAAAAGCCCGTTCCTGATAGTTTACGCCATTTACAAAAATCCTATTGACTTTTTTGGTATGATATGGTAAGATAAATATGTAAGCCTGTGTTTTTTGAAAATGCACAGCTAATTTGTCAAAAGGGGTTGACAGCTATGTTTATGCGGTACGATTTAAGCAAGCAAGGCATAACTGCGCCCTTTTCACAATTTCATACGGTAATAGAAGCGTACTCTATGGGATCGGTATATCCTGTGGAGAGCGCTTTTGTTATTTCATGAAGCATGAAGGAGGAATCAGAATGAAACAAACACGAAAGATCACAGCAGCGATCATGGCGGCGGCAATGATCTTGCAGGCAGCTCCGCTTGCAGGCTCAGGGCTGACAGCTCACGCAGAGGGCGAATGGCGAAAGTTTACAAAGGGCAATACCACGCTCGGCACAAGTGTTATCTCCGCACCGAAAGCGCCTGAAACGGTCATTGATGCCTGGACAGGCAGCTATGTTTACTATGGACAATATAAAAACCAGCCCGTAAAGTACCGTGTGCTGAATCCGAACGAAACCAAATTCGGCGGTACAACGATGCTTCTTGACTGTGATACCACTCTTTTCAGAGATGCTTTTCGAGATGAGTGGCAAGCTGATGATGCGAATGTCTGGACAGCAAGCGATCTGTATAAAGTCCTGAATACAGGCGATGATGCTTTTCTGAATAAAAGCTTTACAAGCGCAGAAGCAGCAGCGATAGCCGCAAGCACAAGAGAAACACATGAGCTTGTAGAGGGTAACGAAGCAGGAAATGTAGCAGACTGGACAAAAGATTGTTTTGTTAATTATACGCCGCTGACCGGTGAGAAGATCTTTCTGCTGGATGCCGAGGACGCTTCCAATACAGCCTATGGCTACAGTTTTACAGATGAAATTGCAGAAAATCGTATAAAGAAGACATTTACCGCTCCTGACAGCAATGCTTACCGCTGGTGGCTGCGGTCGCTCAGCCGCTACACTATTGGATATGCCGGCTCTGTCTACGGCGGCGACGGCACAGTCGACTGTTGCTCTGTGGACGACGCTGATGTCGGTGTGAGTCCCGCTTTCAATGTTGATCTGTCATCTGTCATCTTATCATCCAAGGTCACAGACGTTGACGGTGATTACGGCGATGAATACAAGCTCACACTGAAGGATCCCAATACAACGATCACCCCCGGAACGCTCACATGTAAATCCGGTACCGTGACCGTGCCTTATACGGTAACAGACAGCGATGCAGAAGACGGTATCACTGCCGATACGGTTTCCGTTCTCATTACAAATGCTAACGGCGCTGTGAGGTATTACGCTCCGCTGAAGGGAGATTTCTCCGCCAACGGCTCTGGTACATTCGATCTGTCTGCTGACATCGACGAGACCGATAAGATCTATATTCTCGCGGAGGATGTCAACGGGCAGTATGAGACGGATTATGCGAGTGAGCTGGTGGAGCTTGATCTTACCCCGGAGCTTGCCGACGGCAAATATATGCAGACCGCCGAGAAGGACGGCACCTATTACACCAGATTTGTCTTTGTCGAGCCGAAGTCCGAGATCAAGGGCAAGAGCAAGGCGATCTTCACTGCGACCTACAACGGCAAGGACTACAGATTTGAGACCAACACCTATTACACCGGCGTGACCACGAACGGCATGACCTATACGCCCGGTTCTAAGAACAGCGTGCTGTTTGTTGTAACTGTTTCCAGCGGATCTGACATCAGCAACGACCTGACCTGCAAGCTTGATTTTGAATAATGGGGGATACTATTGTGAAAGAACAGTACACAACTCCTGCTATGGAGATCATCGAATTTGAATCTGAGGACGTGATCACGGCCTCGCTGATGAACGGCGACAAACTCGGCGATGTCGGCGGCGAGGGCGATATCAAAATTCCATAAAACGGAAATACGAGGAGCGGCAGAGGATCTCTGCCGCTTCTTTGTATATGCAGCTATCGTGTGTTCCGCTCCGGTTCCATAGTCCGCGTATCGAAAGGAGCGTTATGATCTTTGTGCAGGCGCAGCAGCCACAATGATCCCCCTGCGATGCGCTGGAGTATGCAAGGTCATTGCGGTTGCCGGAAAGGCGTACCGGAATCCTCGAAGCAGGATAAAAATTTGACTTTTTCATAATTGTGTGCTATAATATTCATATGTATGTAAAAAAGAGGGGAAAGTGACAGATTCCCCGGTTTTGGCAGGAGAATCACTATGGACTTTGATTTGCAGAATGCATCTGCCGGACTGGCGCTGACAGCCGGCACGCTGCTGCATGATCGCTACCGCATCCTGACGCCGCTCAGCATGGATGACAAGAGCATCACCTACGAGGCGGCGGACGGGGCGGACAATGCCCGGGTATGCATCCGGGAATACTGCCCGATGGACATTGCAGCCCGTGTGGAAACGTCGCTGACAGTCGATGAGGAGCAGGCGGCAGCCTTTGCCAAGGGGCTGCGTACCTTTGCGGAGACCGGTAAGATCCTCAGACGGGGTCTGCCGCATATCTCACCTGTGACGGCGATGTTCCAGTCGAACGGCACTGCCTATCTCACAAGCGATATGCCCGGTGGTACGACGCTTTCGGAGCTCAAGATCCGCACGACATTCACCTATATCCAGAGTCTCGGCATCGCCCTCTGTGACAGCTTTGCGGCGCTGCATGAGGCAGGGCTGTACTATGGTATGCTGCGGGAGGAGCATCTGCGCTTCTCGGCAACGGGCGCCATGACCCTGAGCGCCGAGCCCATCCGCCCGGATGGCTCCGTGCAGGAGGATCTGACGGGGCTCATCAGCTTCCTGAAAGTCATGCTCCCGACCGACGGCAGGGAAGACCCCGCTGAGGAGGCAGTGAAGAAGGCGCTCGCCGTGAGCCATCCCGATGCCGTCTCGCTGCGCCGTGCGCTGATGGGCGTGACCGGCTCTGACGGAAAGGTCCGCACCAGCCGTGCCGGACTGCTCGGTCTGCTCGTGTGCCTGTTCTTCCTGAGTGCGTCTTTGTTTGCCATTTCCCGCATCCCCGAGCCCGAGCCGGAGCTCGCTGTGAATGTCGAGACCGGCAAGGTCGATCCGCAGGTCATCAGCGTGTGGATGCCGCTCCCGGAAAATGCCGATGAGAAGGAGCTCGTGGCGATGTATGACCGTCTGACGGACGGCTTTGAGCGGGAGCATCCCGGCTGCGGCATCAAGCTGCGCATCTATGCCGATGATACCTTCCCGGAGGCGCTTGCCAAGCTCGATGAGCTCGAGGAGCAGCCTGCTGTTTTCATGGATACACAGGATCCCATTGCCGCCGACCATGCCGCCGGACTGACGGCGCTGACCTATGCCTTGCAGGATGTCTATGCCGCCGATATGACGCAGTTTGAGACATTTGTCCCGCTGGCGTGCAGTGCGCCCGTGCTGCTCTACAATGAGCACCGCACACCGGAGCTCGACGAGGAGAAGGCGATCCGCTTCGACGATCTGCCGTCCAATACGCTGTATGATGTGAGTGCAGCCGAATTTATCACCGCCCAGGGCGCCAAGCAGCAGCCCGCCGAGCAGCTCGAAGGCTTCCTCAATGACGGACATAACCCCGTGCTGGCAAGCTCCTCCTGCATCACCGAGGCAGAGCATACCGGCATCAGTGCAGGCGCTGTCCACATGCGTCCCGTGGAGACATCGGACGGTGTGCCGCTGCAATATGAGATGTACTGCTCGATCAATGCCAATGCAGAGCCCGGTGCCCGCCGTGTCGGGATGCTGTGGCTGCAATACCTCCTGACCGAGGAGGCGCAGCAGATCCTGTTCGTGGAGCATTACAGCGATCTGCCGCTCCATAAGAAGGCGCTGCAAAGTGCCGCCGAACAGCACCGTGAGCTCGGTGTTGTGACCAAAGCCGTTGCGGCAGGGAAGGGGGACTGAGCATGAACTGGAACAGTGATACGCCCGAAAATTTCCCCGCCGCCGTCCAGCGTGCAGCGCTCCCGGGCGGTACGGCAGTCCTCGGCAGATATGTCATCCGGGAGGCAGTCTATGTCTCCGGCATGGAGCTCTATTACCGTGCGGTCGATCAGGCATCGGCGGAGGAGATCACCCTCTGTGAGCTGCTGCCGATGCAGTGGTGTATGCAGGATGAGAACGGCGATTTTGTGCCATATCAGGAAACGACCGAACAGCAGTGGACGCTCTTCCGGGAAGCGGCGCTCTCCCGTCTGCAATCCATGCAGGCATCGCAGGAGGATGCCTCCCCCTCGGCGCTTCTTGACGTGTTCGAGGACAGGGGAACGGTCTGGTATGCGATGCATTACCGTGAGACAAAGCCCCTGCGCACCCTGATGAATGAGAAGCTGCTCTCCCCGAAGGCAGCCATTGACCTGATGGCACCCATCCTCGATACCCTTGCCGGACTGCACGGTGACGGTATCATCCACGGCGCTGTCACGGATACGGCGATCCGGCTTGCCGGTGAAGAAGCCGAGCTCCGGGACTGGAACAGTGCCGAAGACCCGACCGACATCTATGCCGATGTGCAGGCAGTGAGCCGCCTGCTGTATAAGATGATGACCGGTGAGACGGAGTACCGCAGCTTAGCGGCAGCCTCCCTCCCGGCACCTGTCCGCAATGCCCTCTACAACGGCATGAACGACCGCTCCATGACCATCCCGCGCCTGTGGGAGGAGCTCCATGCCAAGAAGGCGGCAAAGCGTGTCCGCATCGCTGTGGCAAAGCAGGAGGATGACTCTTTGCTCGGCAGGATCTTCAATCCGGTGGTGACAGCCGTGTTCTGTCTCGGCTGTGTGCTCGTGCCGCTGCTCCTCTGGGGCAAGGCGATGAAGACCAATGAGCAGAAATCCGTCCCGGCAGCCGTTGCCAAATTCCAGGATGTGGCATATGCCCTTTCGGAGGATCAGCTCGTCATGCCGGAGCTGCTTGGCATCCCGCAGGAGGAAGCCATCCGCCAGATCGAAGGCCTCGGGATGCATGTCATCCTGTCCAAGCGTGAGGCAAATCCCGTGATCCCGGAGAACTGCGTCATCACCCAGAAGCCGGATGCCGGTATGCTGGTGGAAAAGGGCATCACCGTGACGCTCTCGGTCAGCAGCGGCTGGTCGAACTATGTCCCCGATGTTGTCAATATGCGGACGGAGGAGGCACAGCAGAAGCTCGAAGATCTGGGCTTCGTGGTAGAGCTCGAAGAAGTGGTCAGCCCCGGCGATGCGCCCGGCACGGTCATTTCCCAGAGCATCAAGCCGGAGACCAAGCTCGAACGTGACAAGACCGTCAAGCTGACTGTCTCTCTCGGACGATCCGACCTCGACAAGAGCAAGATGGAGGAGATCGGCGACTATGTCGGCATGGACTTCGCCAAGGCAAAGGAACTCCTTGCCGAGCTGCATCTCTATGCAATGCAGACAGAGATGGTCTATGATGCCGCAACCCCTGCCGGAACGATCTTAGCACAGGACATCCCTGCCGGACAGAAGGCGCCGCAGGGGACGATCATCAATATGACGGTGAGCCGTGGCATGGAGATGACCCGTGTGCCGAGCGTGGTGCTGATGAGCGCCTCGAATGCGAAGGCAACGCTCGAATCCGCCGGTCTGATCTGCGTCATGTGCTATGTTTCCAACAATGAATATGCGATGGATGTCGTGCTCTCGCAGAATACCGCCGAAGGTATGCTCGTGGCGACCGGTTCGCAGGTGTGGCTGAATGTCAGCATCGGCTCCGGCAGCAGCGTCCAGAGCACCGGCGGCTGGTCAGGCGCCCCTCTGCCGACCTTTGAGCATGAGGAGGAGGATTCCGAGGAGGAACAGCCCGAGGAGCCCGAGCAGCCCGAACAGCCCCAGGAGCCGCAGGAACAGCAGACCGATCCGCCGCCTGTGATCTTCCAGCCGACGGAACCGCCGCCTGTACAGACAGAACCGCCCTATGTGGAACCGGATCCGCCCCCGGCACCGGATACTCCGCCGGCACCCGATGTCAACCCCGACCCGGGTCTGGAACCGCCCCCGATGCCGCAATGATACAAAGAGAAGCCCCTGGGTATGCACCCGGGGGCTGTTTTTCTGAAACGCAGATGAATTGCATTGGAGCCGCTTTAGCGGCGATGTCTTGGAAAGCATAGCATTGCCCCCTTTGCGAAGCATTGGGGGCAAGCGGGCGGAGAAAAGGCGTATGATAAGTATCGAAGCAGGATGCCGGCGTGGGCTCCACGCACAGTGCCACGTTTTATTGATCCTGTTTATGTTCCTGCTTCTGATAATTCACGACCCCGATGCCCACGCATACCAGCACCAGCGACAGCACGCCGATGAGGGTGAAGGCGCTCTCCTCATGCAGGACATAGCCGGAGATGATGACCCCGAACATCGGGTTGAGGAAGCCGTAGACCGTGACCCGGGAGACGGGATTCTGCCGCAGGAGCATCGCCCAGACGGAGTATGCCGCCGCCGAAACGAATGCCAGATACAGCAGGATGAGCCAGCCCTTGGCGGAGTTGATCTGCATCCTGCCGCCGCAGCAGAAGCCGAGCAGCCACATCACAGCGCCTCCGAAGGTGAACTGCCATCCGCTGAGCAGAAAGGGCTCCTCCTCGGCGGAATAGCGCTTCATATAGACCGAGGAAAAGCCGCTTGCCACCGTACACAGGAAGATGAAGCCGTCCCCGAGCAGGCTGAAATGCAGGTCGCCGCCCGCCCCTTGCAGGTTGATGAGGACGATCCCCGCAAAGCCGATGCAGCACCCGATGATCTTCCGGGTGGTCAGCTTCTCCATGCGGAACAGCAAGGAGGACAGCAAAATCGCCGTAAAGACATTCGCTGCCACGATGATCGCCGCCTTGACGCCGGTCGTGTGCGCCAGTCCGATGTAGTAGAAGAAGTATTGCAGTATGGTCTGAAACAGGCTGATGATGATGCATTTCGGTATGCTGCTTTTTGTCGGCAGGAGCGGCTTTTTCAGGATGACCGAGCCGCCGAGGAGCGCCATGATGCCTGCGATGAAGAACCGCACCCCGGCAAAGACCATCTGCGAAGCCCAGTCGGATGCGTCGATGTGCAGCAGCCCGTAGCCGATCTTGACACCGGAAAAGGCACTGCCCCAGAGCAGACAGCAGAACGCCGCCGCCAAAGCCAGCACCAGACCGCTCTGCTGCTTCTGTTGTTCATGTTCCATGTGATCCCTCCGCTTTGAGTATAACACAAAAGCCCCCGCTCTGCAATGCTCTGACAAAATCTCCGCAAAATTCACAAAAAGTACTTGAAACAGATGATAAAATATGGTATAATAAAGTGATGTCAGGCATGATCTGACTGCGCAAGGAGGAAAACTGATGAATATTGCACTTGATCTGATCAATCGTGAAGTGGAGCAGGAGCCTGCTGCATTTATCCGTGACATGAACATCCGCTATCGTGAATATCTCCAGAAGGTCGCAGCGGACATTGCGGAGCACCGGGAGGAGCGCCCGATCATCCTGCTGTCCGGTCCGTCCGGCTCGGGCAAGACGACGTCTGCGATGATGATCGAGAAGATCCTCGATGAGCAGGGGATCGAGACGCACACGCTCTCGCTCGACAACTATTTCAGCCCGTTCAATGACGAGGAGCGCAAGCTCTATGCCGAGGGTCGGCTTGACCTCGAATCGCCCCAGCGCATCGACACGGAGTTCCTGGTGAGCCAGCTCCGTTCCATCTACAACTGTGAGCCGATCGAGCTGCCGGTCTATGATTTCAAGGAGAGCCAGCGCCTGATCAGCGGCAAGATCCTGGAGCGCAAGCCCGGTGAGCTGGTCATCTTCGAGGGCATCCACGCCCTGAACCCGGATGTGCTCGCCATCCCGGACGAGTACACGGCGAAGATGTATGTCAGCGTCCGCACCCGTATCATGAAGAACGGCAAGGCGCTCCATCCGTCGAGGATCCGTCTGATGCGGCGTCTGGTGCGGGATATGCATTTCCGGAAGCGCTCGTTCGAGGATACGCTCAGCATGTTCGAGAGCGTGGAGGCAGGCGAGAACAAGTACATCATGCCCTACAAGCACCGCTCGGACTACGATGTGGATACGTTCATGGCATATGAGATCTGCGCCTACCGCCCGTTCCTCATTGATGCGTTCCGGACGATGACGGACAGCCCGCTCGTGCAGGAGATGCTGGAATTTCTGGAGGATACCGCTCCGCTCGACGAGTCGTACATCACCCCGGATTCGCTTGTCTGCGAGTTTGTCGGCAACGGGCAGTTTGAGTATTGATAGACACAAGGCATGGAGCGTTTGGGCGCTCCATGCTTCTTTGTAAGGGGGAGAATGATGCAGGAACAGAAAACTACGAGATTTGTGACGCCGTTCGGTCATATCGAGGTGCTGAAAAATGGCGAACTAATGCCGTTTGGCATAACAGACAAGGTACCCGGTGCGAAAAAGATGCCCGTTGATGATACGCTGATCAGCCCCGACGGGCTGTATGGCGTCGTTGTCCCGCTCGTCGGGACGGTGCCCGGAGATACGATCACGGTGCGGTATTCTGTCGGAAAGCTGGAACAGTTCGGCGGAAAGGATCCCCTGCCGAATGCGCTGTGCGTGGAAAACGGCTATGTCTTCGGCTTCGGCTGGGAGAAAACCGACAAGCTGGAACAAGTGTGCAGAGCTGTAGATCCCGAGCTGTTTGCGGACAGGGAACGGGTCATCTCGTATGAGAACCTCGGGATCACCGGGAGCGGCGTTGCATTCAGGATCACAGACGGTGCAGAGATGAACCGGGGCGTTCCCGCTCTCTTTTCCCCAATGCTACGGGAGATACGGGTCACTGCCGCATGGTCGGCGACTTCCTCGCCCCATGCCGAGGAGGTCGTGGCGTTCGTGACATTCTGAGGGGAAACCGGCTTGATACGGTGATCATCGCCAAAAACGCATCACAATATGTGATAACATTCTTCGGTTACAATTCGGTACGATGCTGTTTTTCCGGGAGGATCTGTGCTATAATAGAGGGCAGACCGGAAAGACAGATCTCCGGCAATACAGATACATATGGGAGGATGTAGTTATGAAACGCATGATCACTTGTCTGGCGATGCTTGCGATGCTTTGCGCACTGACTGCCTGCGGCGGTACACAGGAGCCTTCGAGCGTTGCTGTCGAGACCACTGTAGAAGAGACCACAGAAGCTGCGGAGGAGACCACGGAGGAGACCGCCGAGACCACCGAGGAAGAGACCACCGAAGCCGAGACCGAGGCGACCACAGAGGCAGCCGAGGAGACGACCGAAGCTGTGGAAGAGACCACCGCTGCTGCCGAGGAGGAGACCATCTCTCCGGACGCACCCCGCTTCACCGGTGAGGACTACCTTGGCATCTGGGGCAGCGGCAGAGCGACCCTCACTGTCGAGGAAGAGGGCGACGGCTATCTGGTAGAGATCAAGTGGGCAAGCAGCGCAGCAGAGGGCAGTGTCTGGACGTACCACTGTGTCTACAAGCCTGAGACATGGCATCTCCACTGCGACGGCACCGGCATCCGCACGGATTACAAGTACGATGAGGACGGCAATGTCGAAAATACCGTGGTATACGAAGACGGTTCCGCCGAGATCTGGCACACCGATGACGGCTGTCTGGGCTGGACGGATAAGAAGGAGAACGCCGGCGAGGACATGACCTTCACCCAGTAAGCGGATCCTGAAAACAGAGCATCTGATGGAAAGCAGGCTTGCGATGAGCCTGCTTTTCTTTTGCTCCCGGCTGATCAGTTGCACATTTTCCAGCTCCCAAACGCATTTCCGGCAGTTTAAACAATAGAACGATAATGCTTTATCGGTAGAAATATAGCGACTTGTGCAACATGTATGCCGAACCCTGTGAAAAAATGACATTCAACAGCAGAATCACGGATGAATTGGTGCTTTAAAACGATAAAAATTGATAAAATTATACAAATTTAACAAAAATAAAGCCGTGCCTTGGTTTACATTGCGGATAGATTTTTATTGATAGATATGCTATAATTGTAATAAGCATGTATGCCATCGTTGCTGGCTGTATTTTTATGCCCGAAGCGGGGACATGCAAACTAAACTGGGAGGTTACACAATGGCTACTAAGAAAACGGTTCCCTTCAATGGTACCGAAGAGCAGAAGGCAAAGCTGCTTGGTGTCATCGCTGAACTCAAGGATCAGCAGGGCGCTCTGATGCCGGTTCTTCAGGAGGCACAGAAGATCTACGGCTATCTGCCGATCGAGGTGCAGAAGATCATTTCCGACGAGATGGAGATCCCGATGGAGAAGATCTACGGCGTCGTGACGTTCTATGCACAGTTCTCGCTCTATCCGAAGGGCAAGTACAACATCTCTGTCTGTCTCGGTACTGCTTGTTATGTAAAGGGCTCCGGCGACATCTACGACAAGCTCCAGGAGATCCTCGAGATCGGCGGCGGCGAGTGCACCGCTGACGGTAAGTTCTCTCTCGAGGCGTGCCGCTGCATCGGCGCTTGCGGTCTGGCTCCGGTCATGACTGTCAACGAGGATGTTTACGGCCGTCTGACAGTGGATCAGATCAAGGACATTCTGGCAAAGTACGAATAAAAGCCGTGTCGGCGCCATGCCGGCAGATCACATAACAAGGAGGAAACTATACATGAAATCGTTGCAGGAAATCCAGGCGATTCGTGACGAGATGCGTCCTGAGCTCGAACTGAGAAACGTCGGCTCCACGGAAGCAAAGAGCAAGTACGAGAGACAAGTACTGATTTGCGGCGGTACCGGCTGTACCTCTTCCGGTTCTCCGGAGATCGAGCGTGTACTGCGTGAGGAGATCGAGAAGGCAGGTCTGACCGATAAGATCCAGGTCGTTAAGACCGGCTGCTTCGGTCTGTGCGCTCTCGGTCCGATCATGATCGTATATCCGTCCGGTGCATTCTATTCCCGTATCTCTGCGGAGAACATCCCGCAGATCGTGCAGGAGCACTTTGTAAACGGCAATCCTGTCAAGGAGCTGCTCTACAACGAGACCGTTGACGGCGACAAGATCAAGGGTCTGAACGAGACCAGCTTCTACAAGAAGCAGCACCGTGTAGCTCTGAGAAACTGCGGTGCCATCAACCCTGAGAACATCGACGAGTACATCGGCAAGGACGGCTATCAGGCTCTTGCCAAGGTCATCAAGGAAATGACCCCTGAGGATGTTATCCAGACGATCCTCGATTCCGGTCTCCGCGGCAGAGGCGGCGGCGGCTTCCCGACCGGTATGAAGTGGAAGCTCGCTCGTACCATCGTTCCGGATGCTGACCAGAAGTATGTATGCTGCAACGCCGACGAAGGCGACCCAGGTGCATTCATGGATCGTTCCGTACTCGAGGGCGACCCGCATGTTGTACTCGAAGCTATGGCTATCGCAGGCTATGCCATCGGTGCTACCCAGGGCTATATCTATGTCCGTGCAGAGTATCCGATCGCTGTAGAGCGTCTGGAAATTGCCATCAAGCAGGCAAGAGAGTACGGCGTACTCGGCAAGAACATCTTCGGTTCTGATTTCAGCTTCGACATCGACCTGAGACTGGGCGCAGGTGCGTTCGTCTGCGGCGAGGAGACTGCGCTGATGACCTCCATCGAGGGCAACCGTGGCGAGCCCCGTCCGAGACCTCCGTTCCCGGCTGAAAAGGGTCTGTTCCAGAAGCCGACCATCCTCAACAACGTTGAGACCTACGCTAACATCCCGCAGATCATCCTGAAGGGCGCTGACTGGTTCGCCGGCATGGGTACCGAGAAGTCCAAGGGCACCAAGGTATTCGCACTCGGCGGCAAGATCGAGCACACCGGTCTGGTCGAGGTACCGATGGGTACCACCCTGCGTGAAGTTATCGAGGAGATCGGCGGCGGCATCCCGAACGGCAAGAAGTTCAAGGCTGCACAGACCGGTGGTCCTTCCGGCGGCTGCATCTCTCCCGAGAACTATGACGTACCGATCGACTATGACAACCTGATCTCCATCGGCTCCATGATGGGTTCCGGCGGTCTGATCGTTATGGACGAGGACAACTGCATGGTTGACATCGCAAAGTTCTTCCTCGAATTCACCGTTGACGAGTCCTGCGGTAAGTGTACACCGTGCCGTATCGGTACCAAGAGAATGTACGAGATGCTCGACAAGATCACCAAGGGTCAGGCTACCCTCGAGGATCTGGACAAGCTCGAGGAGCTCTGCTACTACATCAAGGCAAACTCCCTCTGCGGTCTGGGTCAGACAGCTCCGAACCCGGTTCTCTCCACCCTCAAGAACTTCCGTGACGAGTACATTGCTCACGTTGTGGACAAGAAGTGTCCTGCCGGCGTCTGCAAGGATCTGCTCGAGTTCAAGATCGTATTCGAGAAGTGCATCGGCTGCGGCATGTGCGCAAAGAACTGTCCTGCAAGCGCTATCGAGCGTGGCACCGAGGTCGCTCCCGGCAAGAAGCTTGCTGCTTTCGTCATCGACTCCAGCAAGTGCGTGAAGTGCGGCGCCTGCATGGCTAACTGCAAGTTCAAGGCAATCGTGAAGGGTTAAGGAGGAACAAAAACATGGCTGATATTAACGTAAAGATCAATGGTATTGCGGTTTCTGTTCCCAAGGGTACTACCGTTCTGGAAGCTGCACACAAGGCAGGCGTGGACATCCCCACGTTCTGCTACATGAAGGAGATCAACGAGATCGGCGCCTGCCGTATCTGCATGGTCGAGATCAACGAGGGCAGAGGCTTCCGCATGGTAGCTGCCTGCGTATACCCGATCAACTATGACAACACCGAGATCCGTACCAACTCTCCGAAGGTACTGGATTCCAGAAGAAAGACCCTCGAGCTGATCCTGTCTACCCATGACAGAAAGTGCCTCTCCTGCGTAAGAAGCGGCAACTGCGAGCTCCAGGCTCTCTGCAACGAGATGGGCATCGAGGACGAGACCGTATACGAGGGTGAGAAGCCGTCCTATGAGGTGGATGATTCCGCTGTTCATATGTGGCGTGACAACAACAAGTGCATCCTCTGCCGCCGCTGCACCGCAGTGTGCGCTAAGTGGCAGGGCGTAGGCGTTATCGGCGCCAACGAGAGAGGCTTCAAGACCAACATCGGCTCTGCATTTGAGATGGGTCTGGGCGACACCTCCTGCGTATCCTGCGGTCAGTGTATCGCAGTTTGCCCGGTAGGCGCTCTGTCCGAGAAGGATTATGTAGACGATGTCTTCAAGGCTCTGGCTGACGAGAACAAGACCGTTATCGTACAGACCGCTCCGGCAGTCCGTGCAGCGATCGGCGAGGAGTTCGGCTTCGAGATCGGCACCAACACCGAGGGCAAGATGGCTGCTGCTCTGCGCCGTCTGGGCTTCGACAAGGTATTCGATACCGACTGGGCAGCTGACCTGACCATCATGGAAGAGGCTACCGAGTTCGTTGAGCGCTTCACCAAGGGCGGCACGCTCCCGCTCATCACTTCCTGCTCTCCAGGCTGGGTCAAGTACTGCGAGCACTATTTCCCGGATATGACCGAGAATCTGTCCTCCTGCAAGTCCCCGCACCAGATGCAGGGTGCCGTGATCAAGACCTACTGGGCTGAGAAGAACGGCATTGATCCGAAGGACATCGTGGTAGTCAGCATCATGCCGTGTACTGCCAAGAAGTTCGAGATCACCCGTCCTGATGAGTGCGGCGCCGGCGTTCCGGACGTAGATTACGTTCTGACCACCAGAGAGCTGGCAAGAATGATCCGCCGTGCAGGTCTGAAGTTCGCTTCTCTGCCGGATGAGGACTTCGACAACCCGCTCGGTCTGAGCTCCGGTGCAGGCGACATCTTCGGCGCTACCGGTGGCGTTATGGAGGCTGCTCTCCGTACTGCTTACTGCTGGCTGTCCGGCAACAACGAGGAAGTCGTTGAGTTCCACGAGGTACGTGGTACCGATGGCATCAAGCGTTCCACCGTCAACATCAACGGCACCGAGATCAAGGTCGCAGTTGCTTCCGGTCTGGCAAACGCAAGAACACTGCTCAAGCGTGTTCAGAGCGGCGAGGAGAAGGTTGACTTCATCGAGATCATGGCATGTCCGGGCGGCTGCGTCAACGGCGGCGGTCAGCCCCAGCAGCCGGCAAGTGTCCGCAACTTCCTCGATCTGCGTTCCGAGCGTGCAAAGGCTCTGTACGGCGAGGATGCTGCAAAGACCCTGCGTCTGTCTCACCTCAACAAGGATGTACAGGCTCTGTATGACGAGTATCTCGAGAAGCCGGGTTCCCACAAGGCTCACGAGTTGCTGCATACCACTTACATCAAGCGCACCATCAACTGATGATCTGACGGCTTGAAGTAAGGCGTTCATAAAACAAAATGCACAGGCAGGTTGTAAGCTCCTGCCTGTGCATTTTTGACAAATAGAATGTGCATAATTTGTTATCATTGTTAAAATAACTATTGACATTTATAAAAAGTTATGCTATAATACATTTGTAATGATATTCGGATCGAGTGTAACAATCTGTAGAATCTGAATAACAGCGCATTCATGCTGAAGGACGCTGATTCTTTGGCGTAGCTGAATTTTGGTCATAACAGCTCCGCTGTTTTGATATAGAAACGTACAGATCCAGGCTGGAGAATACAGCACCTTCCTCCTTAAGCCTGATGCTTCCCCGGCCTGGTTCTGTACAGCATAATTAAAAGGAGTAGATATTTATGAAGAACCTGAAGAAGATCGCTATGATCCTTGCTGCAATGGCTATGGCTATGACAGCATTCACTGCTTGCGGCGGTGAGACAACCGAGCCGGAGTCTGTTGCTGAGGTAGAGACCGAAGCTGAGACTGAGGCAGAGACCGAAGCTGAGACTGAGGCAGAGACCGAGCCCGAGACTGAGGCAGAGACCGAGGCTGCTGATGCGTTCACTCTGATGGATGTAGATTCCTCCATGATCAAGACCGGTCTGTACGCAACCGGCGAGAACGGTGAGGAGATCGTTTTCTCCATCTTCAATCATGATGATGTAGATTATTGCTCTCTGATGATGTTCAACGCAGACTCCTCCAACTTTGTGATCTGCGGTGCATACGATGCAGCGACTGAGACCGATGAGGACGGCATCGCCTGGACGAAGCTCACCTTCACCGATGTATACTCCGGCACCGACAGTGTGATCGGCTTTGCTGAGGCTGACGGCGAGTGCTATATCCTCGACCAGCTCGGCAACGCATATGAGGCTGAGTACCTGTCCGCTGAGGACACTGTGACCTATATGGCTTCTGCGATCGTTGTATCTGACGAGATCGCCAACGGTTCAGACGCGGAAGCTCCTGCTGAGGAAGAGGGCTCTGACGAATTCACCCTGCTCGATGTAGATGCTTCTATGGTAGATACCGGTCTGTATGCTACCGGCGCTAACAACGAAGAGATCGTTCTCACCCTGTTCACCAAGGACGGCGCAAAGTACTGCTCTCTGATGATGTTTGCAGCTGACGGCAGCAACGATGTGATCTGCGGCGAGTATGCAGCAGCAACCGAGACTGACGAGAACGGCATCGACTGGACCATGCTGACATTCAAGGATGTCTACACTGACGAGGACTGTGTTGTTGGTTTCGCAGAGGCAGACGGCGAGTGCTATATCCTGGATCTGGCCGGCAACAGCTACGAGGCAAAGTATCTGACTGCTGACGAGACCACCACTTACATGGCTGCTGCAGTTGTTGTTGCAGCTGAGACTGAGGAATAATCCGTTCGACTTTTCAATTGATCCCTACAAAGCGGCTTTGGGCGTCTCACGGCTCCCGAAGCCGCTTTTCGCAGGGCTGCTATAAATGTGAACGAAATGTAAACTTTCCGGACATTTCATGGACGAAAACGGCAAAATATGCTATACTTATATAGTCTATTGATAGGACAGAAGGACATAGAAAGGAGAACCCCCATGAACAAAAAAGACTTAGCGAAGCTGAAAAAGCACTTTGCTCCGGCGGATGACCTGCTTGTCATCAACCGTGTGTATTCCACCTTCATCGACTCCGAAAAGACCCGCCGCTGCGAGAGCGTGCGCACCTTCCCGGAGATCCCGGATGAGGAGATGAGCGTCCTCTACACCACGCTTGCCCGTGTCCTGAAGGGCACCCTCGGCAAGGGTCTGATCGAGTATCCGTTCCCGAACGAGGTCTATGAGGAGGATCAGCCGCAGAACCTGCTGTGGGAGCTGCTCGAAAAGGGGCTCGATGACGAGGATCAGATGGAGAAGGTCATCACACATATCACCGAGAAGATGGTCTACACGCTGCCCTATGCCGTGTTCATCGCACAGTGTACACTGACGGTGTATGAGAAGGACAAGTTCGGCGAGAAGAACAAGTTCGATTACCATGACTATCACTTCCTGATCGCAGCCGTATGCCCGGTGGAATCCCGTGTGGACGGTCTGATCTACGATGAGGATGAGAACAACATCGTCCGCAAGACCCACTTTGACCGTGTGGTTGCAGATGCGCCGACAGACGGCTTCCTGTACCCGACCTTCACGGGCGGCGGGCCGGATGTGAACCATGTGATGTATTTCACCAAAAAGCCCAAGGATCCCAATGTTTCGGTCATTGAGGACGTGCTCGGCTGCAAGTTCATCCTCTCGGCAGAGGAGGAGAAGGAGACCTTCCGTGCCGTGCTGGACAAGGCAGTCGGCGACGAGCTGAACCTGAACGTCATCGCCAGCGTCAACGAGAAGATCCAGGACTATGCCAAGACCTTTGCCACCGAACCGGAGCCGCCGGTCATCAGCGATATTTTCGTGCGTGATATGCTGCTCGATTCCGGCGTCTCGCAGGAGAAGGCGGAGGCTGCACAGAAGTGCTACCAGGAGGCGACCGAGGGCAATTACTTCATGGCGTCCAACCTGACGGACAGCAAAACGACCCTCAGCTCCAGCGGCGTGACCGTCTCCATCAGCGGCGATGCCACCGACAAGATCACCACCCGTGAGATCGACGGCAGACGCTTCCTGATGATCTCCCTCGATGATCCGGAGGTCACGGTCAACGGCTTCCAGATGAAGATCCAGTAAGACATAAGGGCATCTCTAAAAACCTCCCGTTTTGCTTTTCTGCGAAAAGCAAAATGGCTTAGGTGTGGGGCGGAGCCCCACACCCCTCCTCTAAAAACATAGTTTTTAGAGGTACCCATAAAAAGCAGCACCGCCAGAAAACGGTGCTGCTTTTGTCAGCCTTGTGTTCCGCCAAGCTCAACGATCACGAGCTCCGGCGGATTGTAGATCCTCGGTGCGGAGGTGCTTTCCCGGGCAAGTCCACGGCTGACGATCATGACGGTGCCGTCCTGCTCGTATCTGCCGCCGGCATATTGCGGGAACAAGCCCTGATCCGGCGCATATAAACCGTTCAGGATGCCGGGGATGCGCCACTGTCCGCCATGTGCATGACCGCAGAGCGCCAGGTCAAAGCCGCTGTCCACATACTCCGCAAAGCGCTCCGGGCGGTGCGAGAGCAGCACGGTGAATGTCTGTCCGTCCGGTCTGACCTCGGCAAGCTCCTCCGGGAAGCCGTGCCGTGCATCTACAACTTCGGTGTCGGGATCGTCCACACCGGCGATGGTCAGCGTGGTGCTGCCCACGGTGATCGTTTCGGATGTACCGGCAAGGCGGGTGATGTCGTAGCGGGAGAGAATGTCCATTTTCTGCGCAAATACGGCGGCACCAGCCCAGTATTCATGATTCCCGGTCACGTAATAGACCGGATATTTCCCGGAGATCCCGGCGAGGAATGCCTCGGTATTGTCATCCGGGCGCTCATCATCGAAAATATCGCCGCAGAGCATGACGAGATCGGGCTGCTGCGAGTCGATCGCCTGCAAAAGCTCCTGCTGTCCGTCGCCGTATTTGCAGGAATGCAGGTCGCTGATGACGGCGATCCGCACGGGCGATGCGATCTTGGGCGACTGGATGCTGTAGCGCCGGACGGTCAGCGGAGAGATCAGCCCCGGCACGATCAGCACGGCACATACGATCAGTACGATCAGCAGGGGAGAGGGGCGGCGCTTACGCTTGGGCGCCTGTTCAGTTTTGGGTTCCATACATTGCCTGCCTTTCTTCCGGATTTTGTACTATTCTTATTATATCATATTTGTATCGAAAATGCAATAGCATCCCATTGGAAATAAATGGCAGTCGGGCATCAATAGTTACAAAACAGTTGTGCTATCCTGTCATCAATACACAAAACAATCGTTTTGTTGTATGTTTTTCACGAAAAATGATTGACACTGTTGTTGAACTATGGTATAATACACTTAATCGATTATGTAAATACATCCGGATACCTACCCAGAGAGACAGAACAAAAGAAAGGAAGAACTGAGCAGGAAAGGGATGTTTTTTGGTGAAAAAGACTAAGTGTACAGGCAGACTGATGGCGGCGCTGTCAGCGGCGATGATGGGATTGACAATGTGTGCAGCGTTCCCGACGGCTGCATCGGAAGGAGAAAGTTACATGGAAGTCTATGAGCAGAACCAGTTCCAGGACGCTGCACGCTACCGGAACCATTCCGAGCTCGCACAGGCATCCGCTGCAATGGATTCTGTCATCCACGATCCCCGCTTTGATGACTGCGAGAAACGCCAGTGCATCGACGTTTCCAAGTTCCAGGGTGACATCGACTGGAATCTGGTAGCGCAGGACGGCATCGACCAGGCGATCGTGCGTATCGGTTTCCGTGGCTACGGCAACGGTGCGCTGGCGCCGGATCCCTATTTCCGTCAGAATCTCGAAGGTGCTGCCGCAGCCGGACTGGATACCGGCGTATACTTCTTCACACAGGCGATCACCGTGGAGGAAGCTGTCGAGGAAGCGGATTATGTGCTGGGGCTGCTGGGCGGCTTTGCACTGACGATGCCGGTCTTCATCGACGTGGAGATGATCACCTTTGATACAGCCCGTCTTGACGAGGCGAACCTGAGCCCCGCACAGCAGACCGAGATCTGCAAGGCATTCTGCTCCACGATCGAAGCAGGCGGCTATGAGGCGGGTGTCTATGCTAACAAGTACTATCTCACGACCATGATGGATGCGGCTGCGCTTGCGGAGAAGTATACCATCTGGCTGGCGAATTACACGACGCAGACAAGCTATACCGGCGAGTACCAGATCTGGCAGTACTCCGAGAACGGCTATGTCAACGGCATCAACCATGTGGTGGATATGAATGTCAGCTACACGAGAAAGGTGAGCTATGCTGCCGATGCGCTGACCATCCACAGCAACCAGACCGTTTCGCCGGTGCTGTACGGCGACAATATCCTGTCCTATCGTTCCTCTGATCCGCAGACGGCAACGGTTGACAGAAACGGCGTGGTCAGGGGATTGCAGCCGGGTGTTGCGATCATCACAGCGGTTTCGAGCAACGGCACGAGCGATACCATCGAGATCAACGTGACCGAGGATCCGTCCTTCCGTGTGGAATATGCCGACCTCATCTACAGCTATGCGGCAAATCCGCTCCCGGGCGATCCCAATTTTGACGGGATGATCAATGCTTCGGATGCTGCCACGATGCTGATCTATTCGGCGTCCTCCGGTTCCGGCAATGTCACGGCGCCGATCGACTCGTTCCAGCAGTTGTCGTATGACTACAACGATGACGGTGTCATCAATGCATCGGATGCAAGCTGCGTCCTTATCCTCAGCGCCCAGCAGAATGCCGGGATCCTATAAGTTCACAAGGGGCAGCCGCCGGGCTGCTCCTTTTCTGTCGGATGCGCATTTGACAAAACCGGCGTTGTGTGCTATAATGAGCATCGAAGACTTAGACGGGAGGAATGCATGATGATACAGCCGGAGATCCTGCGGGCAACGGAGGAGTGGCAGCGAGCCGGGGCATATTCTGTCCGGATCCAGGGCATGAACCGCCAGCACCATATCCCGCTGCGGGATGAATTTGACGAACACGACTGCGACGGAACCTGCTATATCGTCCTGCTCGATGACGGCTATCCCGTGGCGACCTGCCGTTTCTATGAAGCATCGCCGGATCGTGTGATCTTAGGGCGTGTGGTCGTCCTGCCGGAATACCGGGGGCAGCACCTCGGACGGATAACTGTGGAGGCAGCGGAAGAATGGATCCGGGAGCTTGGCTACCGGGAGATCCTCATCGACAGCCGCACAGAGGCGGACGGGTACTATGAAAAGCTCGGCTATGGGGCAGAGAATGCCGACATGGTCCACAGCGGCAGCTTTGACTGCATCCGGATGCACAAGATGCTTTGATACGATTATAATTAGTATACTGTAGGATAAGGTGCGTAGAACCCTTATCCTATTTTTGTCCGCAAGCGGCAGGGGGCGGCTCACGAAAGAATAGATGAAAAAATGCAGAAGCTCAGTCGTTTTGCCGGCTGAGCTTCTGCATATTATATGTAGGGGTAGAAACCGTCTGAGTTAGGGAGCCGTTCAGGCTTTCGGTGCGGGGCTGTCCTGGAGGGCATCGTAGCCACGCTCGCCGGTACGAACCTTGACAACGTCCTCCACATCGTAGATGAAGATCTTGCCGTCGCCGATGTTGCCGGTGTAGAGTGCCTTTCTTGCCGCATCAAGTGCTGTCTCAACAGGCACCTTGGTGACAACTGCCTCGACCTTTACCTTCGGATGGAGGGAAGGCATTTCCTGCTTAACACCACGATAATACGTAGTGTGACCCATCTGTGTACCATAGCCGAGTACCTGTGTTACGGTGATGCCGTCGATGCCGACTGCTGCAAGACTTGCCTGGAGTTCTTCGAGCTTGCCCTGCTTGCATACGATAGAGAGCTTGGTGAGCTTTGCACCGGTCTTTGCGACCTGGATTTCCGGTGCATCGGAGGAAGCTGCTGGAGCCGGAGCTGCTGCCGGAGCGGTGATGCGCTCTGCATCGGTGCCGTAAACACCCTTGAGCTCGCTGCTGTCCACGCTGTGGCGGATCGCCTGACGCTGCTGCTGGAGCACGGTGTCTGCTGCCGGAGCGAAGTCGCCGTATGCGCTTGCGAGGTTGTGCTCGGTCAGGTCAAGACCTACGATCTCTTCCTCAGCGGAAGCACGCAGACCAATGGTCTTCTTGATGATGAAGAAGGTTGCGCCGATGGTGATGGCAGTCCATGCGCCGACAGCAACGATCGCCAGGCACTGCAGACCGAGCTGGTTGAAGCCGCCGCCGTAGAACAGGCCGTCGATGGTGCAGTCCGGAGCGGTAGAGGTTGCGAACAGACCAACTGCGAAGGTACCCCAGATACCGTTGCACATATGCACTGCAACAGCGCCGACCGGGTCATCAACGTGAAGCTTGTGATCAAGCAGCCAGATGCCGAAGGGAACGAGCAGACCGGAAACGATGCCGACGATGGTAGCACCAAGTGCATCCATAACGTCGCAGCCGGCGGTGATGCCTACCAGACCTGCGAGGGAAGCGTTCAGACACATGGAAACATCAGGCTTGCCGTACTTGATCCATGTGAAGATCATGCATACGAAAGTAGCAACTGCGGGAGCGATAGTAGTCGTTACGAAGATGGAAGCGAGCTGCGGACCGGAGGTAGCAGCAGCGCCGTTGAAGCCGTACCAGCCGAACCAGAGGATGAAGCAGCCGAGTGCGCCGATGGTAAGGTTATGACCCTGGATCGCACGAACCTTGATGATCTTGCCGTCCTTGTCACGCTTGAACTTACCGATACGAGCGCCTTCCATTGCGGCACCGATCAGAGCTGCGATACCGCCGACCATGTGGATCGCACAGGAGCCTGCGAAATCGTGGAAGCCAAGCTGTGCGAGCCAGCCGCCGCCCCAGATCCAGTGTGCTTCGATCGGATAGATCACTGCGGAGATGACACCGGAGTAGATGCAGTAGCTCAGGAACTTGGTACGCTCTGCCATCGCGCCGGAAACGATCGTTGCGGTGGTGGCACAGAATACCATATTGAACACGAAGTTGGACCAGTCGAAGTTCTTGTAATCCGTGAAGATGCCCATTGTCGGGAGACCGATGAACCCGCCCAGTGCATCCTCGCCGAGCAGCAGCCCGAAGCCGAGGAGCATGAAAACGACCGTGCCGATGCAGAAGTCCATCAGGTTCTTCATAATGATATTGCCGGCGTTCTTGGCTCGTGTGAAGCCTGTCTCCACCATTGCAAAGCCTGCCTGCATAAAGAATACCAATGCTGCGCCGATCAGGAACCAGATACCGAACATCTCAGAATCTACCTGCGACATAATTTCCTGTAAATCCATAAATCTCATCCTTTCTGATTTGTTCCGGGCGGTACCTTTCCCGGGCACAAGAAAAGCGCTGAAAGGATGTGATCCTTTCAGCGCCCTTGCTGTTTACAAATACAGTTTAGCACACTTTGCAGCAAATGTCAAGCGAAAATATATTGACTTTTTGCATCCGGATTTGTAGAAAAGTAACAATGGTGCGTTTTGCATCCGGCTCCCGGGTCAATCTTCTGTCTTCTCTACACGGTCGAGGGAGATGCTGTACGAGCCGTATGCCCAGACGTCACTCTTGTTGTAGAAGGAGATGACTGCCTGCTGTGTGAACGAGGATGCCTGCTCGGCGTTGTCGTAGTTGAGCAGATCGGCAGTCACGATGATGTCATCCGCAGAGAGGGAGTTCAGCGTCTCCTCCGAGCCGATGACCGTGATGGTCAGCCGCTTTGTCACCACGTTGAAGTTATAGTCGGTGGGCGGGTTCTTCACGGAGATGTTCTCGCCGGTGACAGTGAACTGTTTGGTCGCCAGTCCTTCGTTGTCGAGCGTCAGCGTCACATCCTCGATGCCGCTGCGGTTGGTGTATTCCTCATCGAGCTCGATGGTGATGTTCTTGGAATAATCCAGACCGATCTCGCTCAGGCGTACTGTGCCGACTTCGAGGGTATCCTTGTCTGCAAAGGCAGAGCTTGTCTGCGATGCGAGTGTGATGGATTCCTCAGAGAAGCGCAGCCGTTCTGCGAGCCAGGACGGATCGAAGCCCGTCGGCGCACCAAGCAGCCGGTAGGTGAGCTTCATTTCCTTGGTCGTCAGGATCGGGATGGTGATCTGGAAATCCGTGGACGGCAGTGTCAGGCTCTCCTGGTCGAGGAGCGCACCGCCCTTGGTATAGAGATGGAGCTGGTTGGAGTACAGCTGGAAGGTGCCGTCGATCTCCTGCTTCTTGTCGGAGTAGACGACCACACGGTCGATCTCGGCAAGCTGTGCCGAAGGACCCGTGATCTCCACGGTAGACGGCTCCACGACAACATCCTCGGAATCGAGTGCATGACCCGATGTCACACGGATATTCGGGAAGGACGCCTCCACGCTGTAGGTCTTGGTCTCGATCTTGTCGAGCTTGACCTTGGCATAACTCGGCGTGATGCTGTCGATCTCGAAGTTGATGCCGTTGACCGCCTCCACCGTGATGGGCATGGAATATTCACCGGCGGCGGAAATGCTGCCGGGCTCCACATGCGCCACAAGATCCTCTGCTTTCAGATTACCGATCCGGGAACGGTCGCCGACAACGGTCACGTTGACTTTCTCCGTATCGCAGGAGACTGCCGACATGCCGTTGGCTTCTGCCATAGAGCCGCTCAGATCCATGACAACGGGAATGTTCGAGAAGGACTTCGGCGTTGTCGGATAGACGCTGACTGCAATGTAGAACCACAGGAAGATCGCCGCAATGACCGAGCCAACGAGCCGAACGAACTTTTTCTCAAAGAAAGCCGAAAGATTCACAGAAAAGCGGCGTGGCTGCCGGGTATCCGTATTCTGGCCAGTCTCAGTGATCTGCTTTTTCTTCATGGCGCACCTCCTCTCCGTCAGCCGGGGCAGGTGCATCCTGCGGAGGCGTTGTTTGCTTGGACTTTCTCCAGGGCAGACGATCCAGGAAAGGACGCTTCTTGGTCTGATCGATCATCTGTCCGATCAGATATGCCTGTAACTGCTTCCAGGTGAAGCCTTCCTGCAGATCGCCGTTTTCTGCGACGGAGATATGCCCGGTCTCCTCGGAAACGACCACGATGATCGCATCGGAGTTTTCACTCATGCCGATGGCGGCACGGTGACGGGCACCGTATTTCTTGTCGATGATGGCATTGCGCTGCGGGGTCGGCAGATAGCACGCTGCCGCCAGGATCATGCCGTCACGGAGGATGACAGCGCCGTCATGCAGAGGCGTGTTTTTGTAGAAGATCTGCTCGAAGAGCTCCTTGCTCGGGGTCGCATTGAGGATGGTGCCGTTGGAGAGCTGTTCGCCCAGACGTGTCTGCCGCTCAAAAACAATGAGCGCACCCGTGCGGGTGGCACTCATATCCATACAGGAACTGCACACGGCATCAATGGCTTCACGCCATTGTTCCTCGACTGCTTCGCTGGAGCTGATCAGTCCGAGATTCTTCAATCCGAATTTGGAATGTCCAAGCTGTTCCATCGCACGCCGCACTTCCGGCTGGAAGACGATGAGGATGGCGAGCAGGCTGCTCTGTGCGAGTGTTTCGAGCAAATAGGGGATCGCCTTCATCCCGAGGATCGAGGCGAGAATATAAGCAGCTAAGAGGAATAAAATACCTTTGGCGAGCTGCCCTGCACGGGTCTCACGGATGAGATTCCAGAAATAGTAGATGATAAAGGAAAGTACCACAATATCGATCAGATCATTGATCCGCATCGTCTGGAACACAGACACGAGCGAATCAAGCGTTTCTGTGATCTTGGATGACAGAGAAAAAGATGCAAGGGATAGCATCTGCATGGGCATTCACCTCCAATCTATAAGAGTTCGCTTATTATCATTGTACCACAAATCAGCCCGCTTTGCAATAGGAAAGATGCAAAACGGGCTGAAATTGTGTATTTGACCAAAATTTACATGTGATTTTTGCCATTTGATGCGAGGCGGGCAATGGCATCGGCAAGGCGGCTGGTATCCTGCATCCGGGAAAAGACCGAAGGCGAGAAGCGCACGGCACCCTCCTCCGTGCCGATGGCTCTGTGTGCGAGGGGCGCACAGTGCAGCCCTGCCCGCAGGCAGAAGCCGTCTTCGGCAAGCGCTGCGGCGGCTTCCTCGGAGGGATAACCGTGGATGTTGAACGAGACGATCGGCGCATAGTCCGCCCCCGGCGAACGGTAGACCGTCACGCCCGGGATGTCCGCCAGCCGCTTGCAGAGTGCATCGCAGAGGGCGGATTCATGCCGGAGGATGGCGGCTGTGCCCTTCTCCTGCACAAAGCGCAGCCCTGCGGAGAGCCCCGCTGCGCCGATGATGTTGAGCGTGCCGCATTCGAGCGCATCCGGCAAAAACGGCGGCATCTCCGGCAGATCGGACATGCTCCCGGAGCCGCCCTGCATCAGCGGCGGCAGGGGATAGCGCCCGTCCGAGAGAAGGAGCCCTGTCCCGGTGATGCCGTAGAGTCCCTTGTGTCCGGCAGTGCAGAGGAAGTTGATGCCGTCCGAAAGCTTCACATCGAGTACACCGCATGCCTGTGCGCCGTCCGCAATGAAGCAGATGCCACGCTCCTGACAGAGCACACCGAGCTCCCGCCACGGCAGGATCTGTCCGGTGACATTGGAGCAGAAAGTGCAGATCACGGCTTTGGTATCGGAGCGCAGGAGCCTGCGGAAGGCGGCAAGCGTCCGCTCCTTCTCCGGGAACACATCGGCGATACTGTAGGTGATGCGCCCCGCCTTTGCCAGGGCATAGACCGGCCGCAGGACGGAATTGTGCTCCAGACGGCTGATGACGACATGCCCGCCCCCGGCGCAGATGCCCTGAATGGCGAGGTTGAGCGCATGGGTGCAGTTCATCGTGAGGACGACATGCTCCGGTTCTCCTCCGAAGAATGCCGCCGCTTCCTCCCGGAGTTTGTAGACGAGCGCCGAGCCCCGCTTGGCAAGGGGATGGCTGCCCCGTCCGGCGGAGGCATAGTTCCTGACCGCCTGTGCCACAGCATTCTGGACAGCAGGGGGCTTGGGGAAGGTCGTGGCGGCGTTATCGAAGTTGACGATCATGGCATCCCACGCTCATCCCGGATGTTCTGCACGGGGATCCCTTCCCGGCGCAGGAGCTCCCGTACCGCATTACAATCGCCCGCCGTGCGCAGGCTGTAACCGCAGCCGACGCCCCGGGACGTGCTGCGGATGATCTCGCTGTGATAGCCGTTTGCCGCCAGCACCCGCTGGGCTTTCTGCGCATAGGTCTCTGACGGCAGGACAGCTCTGCAAATCATAGTATCACCCCTTTTCATCTGATACTACAGGATATGCGCCGGACGCTGTTTTGGCGCTTGCTTTTTCTGAGGAGATGTGGTATAGTAGTAAATGAAGATGACCCAGGATACTGTGTTCGGATCGAAAAGGAGGTACCCCATGCAAAAACTATTGAAGATCGGCAGATTTGCCTTTATCATCCCCTATCTCGTCATGCCGTTTTGTGTCATGGCGGCTTACCATGTGGATCTTGAAGAAGCCATGAGGTTTGCCTATCTGATGCCATTCGGGCTTGAAACATGGTGCGCAGTGCTGTATCCTGTCGGGTGGCTCATCACGATCGTTTGTCTGATCCTGTGCCACAGGAACGCCAAAAAGGACGAAGATGCCGCAGCGCTGAAAATCAATACTGTCATAACCGTGATAGCAGTCTTGGTCGCAGTCGCTTTTTTAGTTGCGGCTGGGATCTTTATGATGCATTTCAGTATGGAACTATAACAAGGAGGACAGCTATGTCAGAAGTAACACAAACCGCCGATACATCGTGCATTTTAGTCTGTGCCGGGAATGCCTCCCGGATGGGTGGGATCAACAAGATCCTCATGCCGCTCGGGGAGAGCAATGTGGTCGGCTACAGTATGCTGGCGTTTGAGCAGACGCCGGACATTACCGAGATCATCGTTGTCACGAAGCCGGAGTACTTCGATGCCATCCGGAAGGAAGCGGAAAAGCTCGGCATCACCAAGCTGAAACATCTCACGGAGGGCGGCGAGACCCGCCAGAAGTCCGTGATGCAGGGTCTGCGGCTCGTGGCGAAGGAATCGCAGTATGTCGCCATCCATGACGGCGCAAGACCGCTCGTCAAGCCGGCACATATCGCCGAGACCATCAGGGACGCACGGGTCTTCGGCGGCGCCACGCTCGGCGTCCCGGTCAAGGACACCATCAAGATCGTGGATGACGGGCTCATCATCGACACGCCGCACCGCCCCTCGCTCTGGATCACACAGACCCCGCAGGTCTTCCGGAAACGGCTGTATTTCGAGGCTGTGGACTTTGCGGAGGAGCACGGGCTCGACTTTACGGATGACTGCCAGCTCGTGGAAGCCATCGGCGGCAAGGTCTTCATGACACGGGGCGACTATACGAATATCAAGATCACAACGCCTGAGGATCAGGCAATTGCGGAGGTGCTGTTGAAATGATGCGTATCGGACACGGTTATGATGTACACAAGCTCGTGGAGGGGCGTGACCTCATCCTCGGAGGGGTAAAGATCCCGCACACGCTCGGGCTGCTCGGGCATTCGGATGCGGATGTGCTGCTCCATGCCATTTCGGATGCGCTGCTCGGCGCTCTGGCGCTCGGCGACATCGGCAAGCACTTCCCGGACACAGATCCCGCCTACAAGGGTGCGGACAGCCTGATGCTGCTGCGGCATGTCGTCGCCTTGGTCGAGAAAGAGGGCTATGTACTGGGAAATTTAGACGCCACCGTACTGGCACAGCGTCCGAAGCTGCGCCCCTATATCGACCAGATGCGCCGGAACATTGCGGATGCCTGTGGCGCGGACATCTCGCAGGTCTCCGTCAAGGCGACCACGGAGGAGCATCTCGGCTTTACCGGCAGGGAAGAGGGCATCGCGGCGCACTGTGTCGCATTGCTCGTGAAGAAGGAGGTTTAAAAATGGCTGAAAATCCGGAAAGCCAGACGCAAAAGCAGTCCAAGAAGGAAGCTGAGATGCAGGAGCGTCTCGAAAACACCCGACGCCTCTCGGAGCAGCTTGCTACGGAGGGCTATGTGGGAAAACCGGCTGTCATCTCCATCGTGAAGGCAAATATCATGGCATTCGTCACTGCGGGGCCGATCGCGTTAGCGTTTGGCATTGTATTCTGGCTGATGAACAGGGATGTGGAGCTTTGGAGGGCATTCGGCAAATACTCCCTTTGGTACTGCCTGCTGCTCATTCTGACGACAGTGATCCACGAGGGGCTGCACGGCATTGGCTGGGTGACGTTCTGCAAGGAAAAGTGGAAGAGCATCCGCTTCGGTGTGATGTGGGATTCGCTCACGCCTTACTGCCACTGCAAGGAGGCTCTTTCTGTGTGGCAATACTATATCGGGCTGTTTCTGCCGCTGCTCGTGCTTGGCATCGGCATCAGCACGGCATCGCTCGTGACGCACAATGCGCTGCTGATGTTCGTTGGCGTGACCAACATCGTCATGGCAGGCGGTGATACCACGATCGCATGGCTCCTGACCCGGTATATCGGCAAGGATGCAAAGATCCTCGACCATCCGAACCAGTGCGGCTGCATGGCGTTTGTGAAGGAATAAGGCGTTTTTAGGGGGACGGCGGCGCTGCCGTCTCCTTTGCTGCATAAAACTGCGCTGACCCCCTTGACAAATCCTTTTGATTGTGCTATAATAAAACCTGTGATACGATGCGGATGTAGTTTAGTGGTAGAGCATCAGCTTCCCAAGCTGAGTATGCGGGTTCGATTCCCGTCATCCGCTCCAGATGCGCTCTGAGGTCTCTCGGGGCGCTTTTTGTTATGCTGGGATGGCTTTACTATGGGATAGCTTTATGATACGATAACAAGAGAGGATGGTGTCCGGTATGAAACGGGTGCTTTGTATCCTGACGGCGGTCTGTCTGTGCCTTCTGCTCCTGCCTTGCCGTGCAGGTGCGGAGGATGCCTGCCGGAAGTCACGCTTTTCTGCGACATTCCTGCAAAACTGGCTCTGCCGTGACTGGACGGAGGAACGCTGGATACAGGAGTTTTCGGAGGCGAAGGCAGCCGGATTTGATGCGCTGATCCTCCAGTCTGCCTTTGACATTGTCAGGGGAGACTGCACGGAAAACGGCGATCCGCAGGACGCCGCTTCCTATCCGGGGGCGGAGCGCTTCTGCATGTTCCCGTCGGAACAGTATGCAGACTATCATTCCTCCCGGAACAGCGGCGATGCGCTGGTGCTTGCCCTGGAAGCGGCACGGCAGACAGATATGCAGCTGTGGCTGGGTACGGTCAATGATGATATGTGGTGGAAATTCGGATGGGGCGTGCCGAAGGGACAGTATTTTGCGGATTGGAGCGCTTCCAATGCGGCGCTCTGTGCGGCGCTGATCGCAGAGATGTGGGACAGATACGGCGCAGAATACGGCAGTCAGATCGCAGGCTGGTACTATGTGAACGAGATCTGGAACATGGATGCCGCCTGCAACGGGACAGACGGCGGCGCATATGCGCAGCTCATCGGCAGCAACCTGCGGGCGACCGTGCAGGCTGTGGAACAAAGCTGCTCGGATAAGCCGATCCTCATCAGCCCGTTCTACAACCCGGATCTGTCCGCAGCTTCGGACTATACGGCATTTCTGAGTGAGCTTTTCCGGAATGCAGATGTCCGTTCGCATGACATTTTTGCCGGACAGGACGGCGGCGGAAAGGAATATGCGCCGTCCGTGATCCGGGAATGGACGCAGGCGCAGCGGCTTGCAGTCGCCGGAAATATGCAGTTCTGGGTAAACCATGAGTGCTTCAATGCGGACTTCACCGCCAAGCCGATCCCGCAGCTCCGGACGTGTTATGAAGCGACTGCCGACCTTGCCGGGGGGCATATCCTCTTTTCGTGGGATCATTATTATGCGCAGGATCCGGCGCTGAATGCGCAGTTCACCGCCTATGCCTTTGAACCCCGTCCCGGCGATGCCAACGGGGACGGCGTGCTGGATACGGCGGATGTGGTGGCGCTCCAGAAGTGGCTGCTTGCCGTTCCGGGGGCGTCTTTGGCAGATCCGGATGCCGCCGATCTGGATGTCAATGCGGTACTGGATGTCTTTGACCTGAGCCTGTTGAAGCGCTGGCTGCTACAGGCGTAAAGCCCGAGCCGCTGCTGATGCTCCGACTATCGTGATCATTGCACTGTCATGCCTGAAACCACAGCGTTTCAGACGTGACAGTACTTTTTTTATGCAATTTGCCTATATGATGTAAAAATAGTTGACAACATTTCTGAACGCTATCGCTAAAGCATCATTGCAGAAATGTGAACATTGTGTTATAATAGTGTATGATGGGTGAAATATGCCCACACGGTAAAGGAGGTTATAGTATGGGACTTTTTGACGATCTGAAAAGCCCGCAGCCCGCACCCGCTGCACCGCAGTCCGGCGGAAACCGCACGGTCGAGGTCAGCTTTGCAGCGCTCCCGGAGACCCTTGACGGATTCAAGGCGCTCCCGCTGGCACAGCTTTCCACGCCGTTCGACACGGCAGCGCTGGCGGTACTGGCACTCTGCTTCTACCCGCAGGATGCCGCTCTCTCGCTGGCGATGCTCGACACGCTGAAGGGGCCGCAGCCGCTCTCTGCCTATGACAAGCAGTTCATCCGTGACCGCTTCATGGGCAAGGACTATGTGCCGCGCTCTTACTTCGAGGGTGCAGTGCCGGGGAACAACTATACCCCTGCGGAGCCGTACAGGATCAAGGTCAGCGAGAACCCCTATTCCTATCAGGAGCAGGGCTATGCCAAGCTGTATCTGCAATCCGGCGGCGCGGATTCGCCAAGACCTGTCCTGCTGCGTCTGGCGAAGGATGGCAAATGGTACCTCTGGGAGCAGCATCTTCTTGCTGACATCCGTCAGCCGGAAAGTGCAAATCCCTGGGCATAATGTGAGAAGGAGGAATCGTATGGATATCATTGGCACATGGAAGGTTGCAGAGATGCAGGACATCCTGAAAAAGGAGTGGCGCACAGCCGCCGACATCGCAGCGGATCCCGAAGCACCGGACTATCTCACGGAGGGGCTGAAATTCAGCTACCGTTTCACTGCGGACGGTGAGATGCAGGTGCTCTGCCCCATCCCGGCAGGTGTTACCAAAGAGCAGATCGATGCAGCGCTGGCTTCCGGCGAGCTCGAGCTCGTTGACGACAGCACCATGATCCTGGAGCGCAAGGCCTGGAAGGAGGACGACGGCAAGCTGCTGTTCGATTCCGGCGAGAAGGGCGAGATCTTGGGCGAGGCAGTCAACCCGTGGAAAGAGCTCATTCCGGTGGGCGACCTACTTCAGATGACGACCTATCGTCTGAAAAAGGAGGATTGATCACGCATGAAGCAACGAAAACGCCGCATCTTCGCAGGTGTGGCAGCCGTAGCCATGCTGCTGTGGAATTTTGCGGCATTGCCGCAGGATACACCGCTCCCGCAGCTGGAGCTGCCTGTTAAAGCAGCGACTGTGACGGAAGCGGTCGCACCAACAGCACAGGCGACCGAGATCCCGGCGAATCGCCTTGTCCCGGTGGATCAGTTCCGGGCATACAACGGCGAGTTCAAGGGTGAAGCCTACTACAAGTACATGGAGCTGTTCAAGTACGATTATAAAGTAGAGCGCACCACCTTAGGTGACTGGACGTTCACCACTGTGGAGTTCAAGATCCTGGGCTCGAATTTTAAACAGTTCAACAGCAATGATGATTTCCCGATCCGGTTGCCGTATGAGGTGCGGACGACCGTGACGGACTACTGGACAGACATGTGGTTCACGTCCGACAACGTGACCGACCCCAGCAAGCACATTGTGACCTTCAAGGTCACGGAGATCGCAGATGATGCGTTCGATTACTATCATACCCCCGACCTGACGATCCCGGCCAGCGTCAAGACCATCGGCAAGAATGCGTTCAAGAGCGCTGCTTATCTCGAGAACGTCTATATTGATAATCGTGTCGTGACCTATGACCAGAGCGGCGTGCTGAATCCGGAGGGCGAAGAGATCACCGTAGATACGACTTCCGTGCAGCTCTCCACGATCGATGACAGCGCGTTCGAGAACTGCCTGAAGCTCAAGAACTTCGACCTTTCCGATGCCAGCTACCTCACTTCGGTCGGCAATGCGGCATTCAGGA
>JAIKWY010000056.1 GCA_024684395.1 Oscillospiraceae bacterium | reverse complement strand
AACAATGTGGCAGAATTCTTATTGAAGATGAAAATAATCGTTTTTGTAGTTTTACTCCCGATGAACATGAAAATAAAGAAATACTTGATTTTGACGGTAATGAAACAATAGATTATAGATTCAAAAACAAATTCTGATTTAGCAAGACACCTATTCGACCTTTGCGCCGTAAGGCGCATTGGGAGAATCCTGCCAGCGGGGGCTCCCCGCAAATTCTGATTTAACGTCATACCCCAATCAATAACCCCCTTGCAGCAGCAAGGGGGATTTTTCATCATCTCATTCTCGGTTCCATCCTGTCATCATTCTTCGGAATCTCTCCCGGAGCCACATCGTCCGAATCGGGTTGCCCGTACTGCGCCTTGCGCTCGGCGGCTTCTTCGGCTGTCTCGATGATCGGATCTGCATCCTCCTCCGGATCGAGCAGTGCATCCTCCTGCACACGCAGACCGGAAAGCCGCTGCTCCAGCTCGGCAAGCTCCTGCTGCTTCTGCTCCAGATCATCGGCATGAGGGAACGTCATCATGCTGCGCTCCTGTGCCTGCTGCAAATCCGTTTCAAGCTTGATAATGGTAGCCGTGAGATTGTTCTCCGCTTTTGCAATGCCACTCTCCATGAAATTCGCAAGCCGCTGCATGTTGTCCTGCTTCTCTGTCTCACCGGCAGCGACATGATAAACCGAAGCGCCCCTGACCTCAAACATCGGGGCATCTCCGATCACCACGACCGAAACCTTGAAGCCGCCGATCTGTGCAGACGTTTTCTGATGCTGCACCATGTCGAGCAGATAGGCATTGATGTCTTTCCGTTCTGTCAGTGTCCTGCCCTCCGCTGTTTGCAGCTTGATGTCTGCAATCTGCTTTGCCGCCGTCTCATCCTGCTGTATCAGTGCCAGATGTTCCTTGTGGGAAGCAATTTCTTCCGGTATCTTCTCAATGCGCCGGTTGACCTCGGCAGTCTCTGCATGAAATGCCTTTTGCAGCAGCGTCAGCTCTGCAATCTCATTTGCCAGCTCGATGCGCCGCTTGAAGTCCGGGTTGCCCTCTGCCGCCGCCTGAATCTCACCGAACGTCAGCACCTTCTCGTCGCAATCCTCCATCACTCTCGCAGGGCATTCATCATCCAGAAGCTGCGCAATGAAACGTGCCTTGTCCGTAACTGTCTGATACAGATAGCTGTCCAGCGTCCCCTCGGTGACGTAGTTGAAGATCTCGACCTCCGGATTCTGGTTGCCTTGCCGAAGGATTCGACCCTCACGCTGCTCAAAGGCAGACGGTTTCCACGGCACATCAATATGGTGCAGCGCATAAAGATTCTGCTGGATATTAGCACCCGTTCCGAGTGTGCCGGTGCTGGCGATGACCACCCGGTACTTGCCTTCGTTGATGTCGCGGAAGATGTTCTCCCGTTCCTTGCTGTCAGATTTCGGTGCAAAAATGATCTCCTCCTCCGGAATGCCTTTGGCGATCAGCTCAGACTTGATGTAGTCATAAACGCTGAAATTTCCGTTATCCGCATTCACTGCAATATCACTGAAAATGATCTGCACGCCCTTCGTTTCCACTGTCCGCTGATAGATCTCCGCCACATTTTCCACGCAGCGGTCAACCTTGCTGTCCTTACTGTCCACGAAGTCAAACGGCACCTCCTCGCCACGCTTTTCATACAGCGCCTTGATCGCCCGGTTGCCCAGCCCGATCAGCCGAGCCTCGCCGGTGATCTTCAGCAGATTGTCCACATGCGGTTCGACACGACCGGCAGCGATCATCGCCGCACGCTCTGCAAGCTCCTGCACATACGCCTTCTGCTCCGGGCTTGCCGGGACAGATACGATCTGCGGCTTGCCCGTTTTCAGTTCCGGACGAGGCAGATGCAGCTTGTCAGCGCTCTGCACATCGGCAAACTCCTTGTACATCGCCATAAGCTCCGGGAGATTCGCAAACGTCGCAAAGCATGTCCGCAGCTTCAAAGTGCCGTCCGCACCTTGCTGGTTCTTCGCCACAACATTACCGAACGTTGCCGCCCAATCGTCAAAGCGCTCCACGCCCGCTGCACGGAGCAGATCGGGGCGCAGATACCTCGTCATGACATACAGTTCCGTCATCGAATTACTGACCGGTGTGCCGGTGCAAAGAAGCAGATGACCCAGCCCCAGATGATCGTTGAAGTAGTCCGTTTTCATCTGCATGTCCTCAGCTCTGCCGGACGGGCGGGATGTCACGCCTGCCACATTCGTCATTTTTGTCGTGACAAAGCCGTTTTTGTAGGCATGTGCCTCGTCCACAACCAGATAATCGAACCCTAAGTGTTCAAATTCCAGCAGATCATCCTTCGCTTTTCCTGCACTTTTCGCATTCGTGAGCTTTTCAATCTTCGCCGCAAGCTGCTTCTTCGCCCGCTCAATCGCCTTGACCGAATAGTCACGCTTGCCGCCGGTTGCCAGCTTTTTCTCCCGCAGCATGTCCTCTAAGCTGTCAAGTTCTTTCATCAGGAACTCCGTCCGGTATGCCCTTGACATGGGGATTTTTTCAAACTGCTCCTGTGACATGATAACCGCATCATACGACCCGGTTGCGACCCGTGCTGTAAAGAGATTCCGCTTTGCTTCTGTAGACAGATCATCGTTTGTCACGACCAGCAGCCGTGCATCTGGGTAAATGCTGCGCCATTCACGGGCAACCTGTTCTGTCAGCGGCTTCGGCACGACCACACAGGCTTTGGAGATCAGACCGAGCGCCTTCTTTTTCATGACAGTACTAAACATGACCGCCGACTTCCCGGCACCGACCACATGCGCAGCTAATGTGTTCCCGCCATAAATGGCACGGGCAACACAGTCCTTCTGGTGCGGACGCAGCGCGAAATCGCTCACCAGCCCGTCAAATGTCAGCTTGCTGCCGTCATATTCACGACCAACCAGCGAATTGAAAATGTCGTTGTATCGCCGTTCGTACTTCGCCTTACGCTCCGGATCAGCAAAGATCCACTCCTTGAATGCAGCCTTGATCGCATTGGCTTTCTCGATGGCGATCTTCGTAGCAGTCGCATCGGTTCTCGTAACAGTTCTGGTGGGATCTTTCGGATCGGGCATTTCCTTGTAGACTACGATGCGCCGCTGGTTCAGGATCCTCTTTGCCAGCTCGTACATCGTCAGATCCTTTGTGCCATAGGTCACGCTCTCGTTCTGGTTGAGATCCTGCTTGCTGCCTGCATTCAGTATGTCAAATTCGCCCGTCACCGATGAATAGCTTACCTCGCAGCGCTGCGCATAGCTTCTCCTGCCGGACAGATGGGTCAGGAATTTCGTATAGTCCTCCGGATCAATCCATGCACAGCCCATCCGCACGGAGATTTCCTCCGCCTTGATGTCCGCCGGAATCACCGCCGTCAGTGCCTTAACATTTCTATCAAAATCAGGATTTTGCTTCGCCATATCCTGCGCCATTGTCAGCTTCCTGCGCACATTGCCAGACAGGTACTCGCTGCGCTCCGTCACACCGGAGAACGGTGCATCCGGTAGCATTTTCTCCGGATCCATGAAGATCAGTCCCTTGTCCAGCAGTTCGCTGCATACTGCATCCGCCTCTTTGCTTAGTAACACTGCCATATATGGCACATCCGGTTTGCCCTTCTTATCGAGCGATACTTGCAGCGCTTCTTCTACCGTTTCAGCAGATGTGATTTCAGAAGTCGGGTTCACCGTGCGCCTAAAGAAAATGTCGGCTTTCTGGTACTTTCCGGATTCCTTATCGAACGTTTCCAGCGATTGCAGGATCGGGAAATCCGCATCTGTACCAAACAGCTTTTTGACAGCCTGCGTATTCAGCACCCCATGTTCCTTGACATAGGTATCATACGCAGCATTGAGCTTTTCCCGCATTGGTGCAAGTTCTGCATCACTGACCGGCGTTTTCTGTTTGTCGAGCAGCTCACGGGTGATCGTCCGCAGCTCACAAAGCTGCATGATCTGCTTGAGATCCTTCGCATTGCGTTTGACCTCTTGCATATCTTCGCCCTGCCGGTAGTAGACCCTGCCGTCTTTGATCTGATAGGTAAAGTTCTTTCCCCACGGTTCGATCATGCCCCGGCGCTCCCGTGCCGCCTGTTCACGCTTGATGATCGTAATCTTAGCGTTGAGCTGCGATACAGCATCGTCAAGCTGCTTTGCAAAGTCCGCACCCTCGATGGGATCACAGGTCAGGGTGTCATAATAGGAAGTCTGGCGCATCGTGCCGAGTACCATCTGCGGATTCTGCACGAAATAGGAGTTGATTTGCAACCCGTCTGCATTGGGCATCGTGTAACACCAGTCCGGCTTGCGGTCGAACGGCTGCAACGGCTCCGCACGCTTTTGCAGGAAGATAATGTCGGACGTGACCTTCGTCCCGGCATCCTTGAATGCCGTGTTCGGCAGCCTGATCGCCCCGATCAGATCGGCACGTTCTGCCAGATACTCCCGAACCTTCGGATTGGCTTTGTCGAGGGTTCCGCTGGATGTGACAAACGCCACCACGCCGCCGGGAGCGACCTTATCCAGCGCCCTGCGGAAAAATGCATCATGGATCAGCCAGTCCTGCGTATATGCCGGATCATTGAGATTGTAGTTGCCGAACGGGATGTTCCCGACCGCCAGATCAAAGCTATTATTCGCAAGATCGGCATGTTCAAAGCCGCTTTCGATGATATGCACGTTTGGATCTTCCTTGTTGAGCTGCGCAGCGATCCGGGCGGTAATGCTGTCAAGCTCCACGCCGACCACGCCGCCCTGACCGATGCTGTGCGGCATCCGGGAGATGAAATTACCGGTGCCGCAGGACGGCTCCAGTATCCGGGAATCACGGGATAAGCCCATGCTCTGCACTGCCTTGTACATCGCATCTATGATGATCTGCGGTGTGTAATGGGCATTCATTGTACTTGCCCTTGCAGCTGCATATTCTTCCGGTGTCAGCATCTTCTGCAACTCTTTCCGGTAATGGTCGTACTGCGGGAAGCGCTCGTCAAACACCTGTGGCAGACCGCCCCAGCCGCAGTATTGCCGCAGCCGACCTTCTGAATTCTGGCGGCTGTTGTACTGGTTGCTGCGGGGATCATAAGGCTCTGTACCATCCCGCTCCGCCTGTTCAAGCCGCAGCATTTCCCGGATGGCAGAGATATTATTGGAGATCCGCATGGACGGACTGTCCGCATAGAAGATCTCCGGCAAGTCCTTCTGCACCTCCGGCAGCGCCGACATACCGCCATGAATAGACAGCATGGTCTGTCTGCCGTGAATGTCCGTGAAATCCTCGCCCCTTGCAGACAGATTTCCTTCAAGGTTCTCAAGCGCCTTTTGCAGTGTATCCGGTGTGAATGGTTTGCCATTGTCATTGCCGAACAATGTACCCAGCGGATGCACCGCACCGTCCTGCATGATTTCGCCAAGCTCACTGCCATATCTGCCCGGTGTCACTTGCAGCGCACCCAGACCATGCTTCTCCGAGAAGGCATTCAGCACCGCCCGAAGCTCCGGGTTCGGATCATCGGGCTTCTGCTCCGGCTCCTGTTCCGGTACCTCTGGCACAAGCTCATGCCTGCCCTCCGCATCCTCGTATACATGCAGCGCACGGTTTGCAGCACCCGCATTCCGGAGTTTCACCATGAAATTCTCCTCCAGCGCCGCTTGTAGTTTCCGATCAGGTTTTCCAAACTCGTCATATACCCGCTCGTACACCGTCCCGACTGGCGGCACGCCGTCCTGCTGGTACTCCAGCACATGCAGCGTCTTGTTCTCATGATCCAGCTCGATCACAAAATCCGGATCCCGCATCAGATCGCCGTTCTGGATGTATGTGGTCATGAATCCATACTGATTCTCGCCAAGATGCTCGACGCTCAGAGGCTCCCAGCCGCTTGCATCATCGTGACTGCCGTAGCGTTCATAGGTATGGCTGCCGTCTGCAATTGCCGGGAACTGTTCGCAGAACTGCTTATACAGGCGCTCTGCACGGGTCGGCTTGTGCTTCTTTTCAGGTTCGGGAGGATTTGTGCTATATGTAGCACGTTCCTCTGGTTCCGGACGGCTTGCAGTCTGTTCCTGCCGCAGCGCTTCCGGCATTGTTCCATACAGCACAAAATTCCGAACTGCAAGGTCGATCCTCATGTTCTGTCTATAGCTGCGCAGCAGATTCTCCGGATCAACTACACTCGCAGCCTTGTCACGATCCATTGTGTCGATGAGCTTGTTCAGTCTCCCGTACTGGTTAATGGTTTCCGGTGCCGGATTCGCTGCCAGCAGCTCAGAAAGCTGCTGCTCATTCAGCCCCATCGCTTCCGCAAACCGATGAACATCTGCTTCAGTATGCTCCGCAGCATCAGTGTTCTCCGGCGTATTCTCCGGGAACGGCTCATTTCCGAAGATCACAGACTGCTCATATTTCGCAACCTTTTCTGCCATCGGTAGCTCATCCGCCGAGATCTGCTGCATCTGCATCCAGTCGGCACGGTCGATGATTGCCTGATACCGTCCCTCAATGGAGCGACTGTTCCAGTCCCGTTCAAATCTTTTTCGCAGATTCTCCGCTTCTCTTGCGATGGTGTCACGGTCATAATCCGTCAGATTTGTTTCGTCATAGATCGTAACCTTGCCCTCGTCTGAGATATGCGCCACGGTCGGGAAATCATTCGTTTCCGGATCACGGCGAGATGTGTCATAGGCAGTGATACCGTTTCCGAAGAAACCATAGTGGATCGGACTGCCATTCCATGCAGGAATAGATTCATGCCATTCACCACTGTTCTTGTAGACCTGTTCAGTGAAAACACCCGTCAGGGGAAAATCGCCCTCATAAGCCTTGATCTTGTGTTCCTCCGTGTTCAGGATCGCAAATCCGTCATATCCATCGGCAAGATACTGCCGTCCGGCTTCGACTGCTTCATCCAATGTAGCGTAGTCCTTTTTGTAGTCTGCGCCGCTGTCAGCATCATAGGTCACAAGTTGATAGATCTTCGGTTCGTCAAAGAGCGACATCTGCTCACCGTACTGCTCCGGTGCTGCTTCCGGATTTGTGCTATATGTAGCACGTTCGTCCAGTGCATTCTCAGCCGGTTCCGGTGCCGGGAAACTATCATCACCGTACTTCACGTTCTGAATGATGTCATTTTCGCTCAGTGTGTAAGGCTGCTGCGGCATCGGAACCAAAGCTGATACGCCCTTATGATCGAGCCATTCTGCAAAGGAAACATCAATTGCATTAGACCACCGACCATCCGGCAGCTTTTCATAATCCGTCACACGGTCAAATCCAACCTCTCCGGCTACACAGCGCATTGACTTCATAAACAGAGGATCATCGCTAAAGCCCGGTGAACGCATGAAGTCTGTCACAAGATAGTTTTGTCCCGCACGAACGTGAAGGATGTCCAGATCCCCGGTACGATCCTGACGGGATACACCAAGTGTCAGACGTGCATACGGCTGATTATCCTCATTTAATGCGTTTTCGCTGTTATACGGCTCAGAGTGAAGCACCTTAAACCGGCTCAACGCCTCATCGAGTGTATCGAACATTTCCAGCTTTGAACGAGGATTCTCGTTATTTGCCCATGTTTTCAGGTCAGCGATTACATAGAAATGATACTTGTCCTCCATTTTTAGTGCAAAATCCGGCATCTCTTGAAAGCCAACAGTATCGACATAATAGGCTGTATCGCCCACTGTCAGCACATCACTCATAGAAAGCGAGCGCCCGGCATAGTCCTCCGGGCGCTCTGTGTTCAGTATCGTATATATCCGTTCCAGCTTCTCCAGATTGGTCTTGCCGGGAATATCCCCCCAGCGGCACTCATAGACAAGATCGTAGTCATCCTGATTCAGCCCCTTATCCGCATTGTCGGCAAGGGACATGTAGCGGATCCCGTGGTACTGCTCACCCTGCTTCAACTGGTATACCCGCAGCATTTGCCGTTCCTGCTGCTCCTCCGGTGTCAGATAGGTGTTTGCTGCAAGGTGTGTCAGGGCGACTTCTGCCACCTGATTCCAGTTAAACTTCGTGGATTCTCCGTTCCGCATCCGGATCCACATGCCACCGGCATCATAATCCGTCATAAAGTGCTGCCCGTTGCCCGTGTGACCGCCGGTTCCGTACTCTTTCTTCAAAAATGAAGCCAGTTGCTTCACATCCGGCTTCTCAGCATCATAGTAGTCCTGCACACGCTCCTTGCCGCCGACAAAGCCGGTTCCACGCAGCACCTCGGCATCGAGTATGTCACGGGTGGTGAGGACAGGCTCCTCCTCAGCCATGTAGTCATGTGCCGCTTTTGCAATGGCATCCGCAACTTCACGGATACTCAGGGAAACCGACTGCTCCTGCACGGAAAGTTCGACCTGATCCCCCTCATACCGCACATGCAGATAGGTATGAAAACCGTTCTCGAAATACGGATCGCTCTTTAGCTCAGAAATCCGGACAGAATAGCCGGCAGGCTCAAGGGCTTTCCGGGCAATTGCTTCCCACGCATCAAAATCCGCAGCATTCCTGAATTGCTGGTCAATCTCTTCCAGCTCATCCCGAGCAAAGCAATGGTCAAGCACACCCGGCAACTGCTCCGGATCGGAGAGCATCCTTACGAGGGAATCCACCGCAGCCTGATCTGTCTCCGCACGTTTTTTGACATGCATCATCATGCGTTTGTATCCGAAAGATTGCTGCACATACTCCGCATCGGTATGCGCACAGAGCGATGCAAACTCCTCTGCATTCAGCCGGTCAACTGCGACAAGACCCCGGTCGCTCCTCTGCGGATACATCTTCTCATCAATGAGCCGCACGACCACGGAAGAAATGGCAAGCTCCGGGTTCTCCTGCATCATCTTTGCCGCTTCCTCTGGCTTTACATGTTCGCCCGTGGAGAAGTTGACAAACGTCACGCTGCTGTCCACATCGCCATCGACAGCAGGGATCAGCAGCTTGTCCTCCGTCAGCTCGGTCATGCGCTCCGGTGATATTTCACCAGCCTGCGCACGGAATGCCGAAAGCATCGCAGAAACGGCTTTTTGTGTATCCACCTGTTGATGTTCGATCTTCTCCTCCAGATGTTCTTCTGTACCGTCCGGATGCAATGCCACCAACGTTTTTACCGTGTTCCGCATCGGCTTCATCAGCTCACGCAGCGATGCAGCAGCTTCCTCCACAGTGAGCATTTCCTCATAGTCAATCAGATCCGGATTGTCATGCGAAACATCCAGCACAATGACCAGGAGCTCAGGATCATAGCGGAAAAAACTTTCCTGGCGCTCGACCTCACTTTCATCATGCTGCACAATCTCCTCAGTCTCCGCTGTCACCGTGACTGACCGCAGCTCACGCAGATCGAACCGGATGCCATACTCCGGTAATTCGATCACCGGCGTATCCGTCTGCCGAGCCGCAAGGTAGGGATCCACGAAAGAAGCGCCCACCGAATCCTCGGTTGGCGCTTCCTCTGTCTCCGTATCGGAGAACACACGATTCACTTTTTCGGTCAGGGTGTCGTCACCGGAATCAATACCTTCTCCCGCATCACTGCGCTGTCCGAGAAGAACATCCTCGCTTGTTCCCATGCCACCGTCTGATTGAAGTCCGTCGGACGTGGATTTATCTGCTCGTACTGGCTGTCCAGCAGTTCCCGGTATTCCCAAGCTGCCTTGTCCACCGACCTCGCTACCGTCAGATACTGGTTCCGAAGCTCCATCAGCTCTACGAGCTGCGGGTGCTGGGTCTCCATGAAGTGCATCCACTGCATCCCGTAGCTCCCGATCGGTTCCTCCTCCATTGTCGGTTCCGTTTCTGAGAGGTTCATGCTGTACAGACCGCATGTCGGATCGAACCGATACCATACCATCTGACCCATCACGTCCTTCTGTCTGAACTCCGGGAACCACCGGGTGTTGCTCCCGTTCGGTACTGTCTGCGTTGTCTCCCAGCCGATCACCCCGTCCATCCGCTTGCAGACGGCTCTCGTCAGGCTGTTCTCCAGCTTCTCCGGGCTGATCTCCGGCAGCATCTCCTCGGGTGTGCTGTCCTTCTCGTCCTGCGGCATCTGCTGCCACTTCTCGTAACTGATCTTGTTCATACCGTTCCTTCCTTTCCATCGTTTCGATTTCATTGATAACACTTTCGATGCGCCGCAGCGCCGTTCTGGCTGTCCCGGCTGCATGGGAGAGGAATGCAAATCGCTGCTCCTCTGTGTGCAGCATCCGGAACACCGAAGCATCCGGCTCGACCTTGAAACTGCTGCCACCGACTTCCAGCCGTCCCGCCATGATCGTCTGCACGGCGGTGACATAGCCCTTGCGAAATGCCTCGAAATCCTGTGGTGGAATACCCAGCATTCTCATGCAATCGGTCACATTACTCGGGCTCATGGTTTGGCGCAGTGTTCCGGTCAGAATTGGCTCCTGTGTTGAAAGAGAGAGTCCCGACTTGACTGCCTGCACGTTCCGGATGTTGATCGTCCAGAGGTACGGCGGGGCTTCCTGCTCAGTCTGTGTGAAGTCGTACAGGTCGATATGCCTGCCGTCCTTGCCGACAAAGCGCACGCCTTCCTCGCCCTGTGCAACGGTGTAGCCCTGCCGCTGCCACTGCTCCCGTGTCGCAATAAAGCGTGCCGCAGGGCGCTGGACAAAGAAAGTCAGCGCCACATTGGCGTTGTGCTTGTAGATCCGCCCCTGAAAGCGGAGATATTCTGCATACTTCGCCGGATCTCGTGATAACCCGGCAAGCATGTCCGATCCCGCCTTGCTAAGCCAATCTATGGGGGTTCTGTTGGTGTTGTTCATATTAGCCTCCTTTAATATATTACCACTTTAAAGCCGTGAAGTCAAGAGTTTTTTCGCAAAATCTGAAAAAATTCTTGGAATTACTTTTTTGAAAAGAAAATGGCTGTTTTATGCGGAAACTTCACTCTGACATACAAAATACGTCCGCACGCATAAAAAAACGCACGCACGCATCTATACTACACAGAGTATTTTATTACAGCTCAGATTTTTTCTTTTCAGTTGGTAGACTCTTGGGTACTGAAAGATGAGTGGCATCTGACGGACTACCCCTTGCCTTACAGAACTGCGGCGAAACTGCTTGACATTCTGATGAAAATGTGATATGATGGTTATGTACTGAGAGCGATTTGCAATGCATCTCGCAGCCTGTGCGGTCGTAGTTGCGATACGACCGCACATTTCTCTTTTTTCGGATCCTGCCGTGCCGGAAGAATACGATCTGGTAGTGGTTGTCGATGAACAGCCGTGAGCTTGTCCGGGCTTTGCGTCGCATCCGCACGATCAGGTGCATCTTCGCAAGCTCGTTGATCGTCTGGATCAACAGCTCACGCTTCATGCCGGTTTGTGCGACGATGTCGTTGAAGCTGTTCCAGCAGATGTTCAGCTCATAGCTGAAACTTTTGCAGAGAAAGAGGTAGATCAGCATTTGCCGTGGCACCAGCCTGCCGAAGATATGCCGATCCACGAAGAAGTAGCCGGCATCGGTGGAAAGATGCCGCACAGCGTAGGTGTAGGAGCCCCGGTGGTGGTTCGCTTTCCGAGAGCGCCCCATCGCCTCTGCAAGCCCTCGCTCATTCAGCCGGTCGATAACCCTCGCCACCGTCCGGACGGACTTGATGCCGCATTGGTGCGCTATGGTGGACTGCTTCGCGCTGACCGCCGTGCAGCCGTCCAGCGTTTGCCGGATACCCGGCAGGCTGCACAGGTAAGCATATATCGTTATTTCCTGTGCGTCCATGCCGAGAGTGAAGATCTGATTGGGGAGTTTGAAGTGGGACATGGTGTGGCTCCTTTCTAATTCATGATATTGGTAGCTTGTGTACATATTATCAGAAGGTGTACTCCTATTCTTTTGTAACTGATAATCCCGCAGTCTCCTATCAACGTTCCAATTTGGCACACAGTGTGTGCCATTTCGTAAAATGTGTATGAATTCGAGACACACTGTGTCACGAAGTCACTTTTTAGCATCCAGTGCTGATGTAGCATTGTCTTGATTGCCGATCCTCTCCGGCAACCCCATCGAAATCTCCAGCATCCGCTCAATTTCTTCCTTCGTCATCTTCCGTTTGTCAAACCATGCAATGCCGATCTGACGCTGCACATCTTCCCGGTAAAGCTGGTCATAGATAGCCTCCAGCTCTTTGATCCGGGCATTATCCGCTTTCAGCGCAGCGGTTAGCTCCTGTATCTTCGCACGCTTCTTTTCCTTCGATTTTTCGAGCTTTGCAAGCTCCGCCTGCACGGTTTTCAGCGTGTAGGCTTTTTCTTTATCCGCCATAGTTCTCCTCCGTTCTTGTTTTCTCAAATAGATCCTCAATTGTCTCCGGATAGGGCAGCGCTCCGGTATCATCCCCAAAAACAGCCGCATCCCCGAACCGGAAGCAGCCTGTGAAAATCTCCTTCGGATCATCGGGATACACGGAATTCCGGTTGATGACGCTCAGAATGTTTTCCTGATAGAATGCATATGCCGGTGCCAGCCGGACAGTATCGTCATACGCCGACACATGCTTTCCGCCGATCACCGGGAAGTCCACGCTCGATACGCAGCCGGTCACAGTATGTCCCTTACTTTCCTTGCCATCGGTGCCGATGATGCCTCCGACCTGACCGGCTTTCAACAAGGTCTGGCGTTCCGCATCCTCGTACACACCAACATTGAAATTCAGCTTGTTGGCGTAGCAGTTGGAGATCATCGCACCCTCCGCATCCGTCCCGGCTTCTCCGGCAATACCGCCGCCGGACACCTCAGATTGCAGGATGATATTCCGAGCCGCACAGCCCCGAATGCTGCCACCGTAGCTTCCCGGAAGCTCACGTCCCAGCGCATTATAATGCCGTGCGCCGCCTGCACTGCCTACTATGCCCCCGGCGTTGAAAATGTTGCCCTGCGCAGAATAATAGTAAACGCAGGAATTGACCACCCCGGCAGGTTTCCCGGAGATGCCACCGGCATACAAAATATAGTTCTCTAAGTAGGCGAAAATACCGAAATCCGTGACATAGCAGTCCTCGATCTGACCGCCAAGCCCGGTGATCGCTCCAATCGCATACTCGCCCTTCTTTGTCGGCTCCGGCGGTGTAGCCGGTTCGGTCGGCTCAATGATATTACCATCCTCATCATACTCCACCACATCTGGCGGCACGACAACAGGCGCTGTTACATACTCAACCGCCTCTGTCTGTGTCTCTGCTTCCGGATGCTCCGCATAGATGGCTGAATGCGACACTGTGCAGTGCTTGATGACTGTTTCGCCGGTTTCATATCGCTTGCCGTCCTCCATCTCATATCGGTAGTTATACACGGCACAGGCAATAAATCCGCAGTCCCGATACTCCTCGGTATGGATGAATGAATCGCAGATGTTGACATTCCGGATCTGCGCTCCGGAGATCTTGCCAAACAGCGAATCGGTCAGATTTTTGATAGCATAACCGCCGCCGTCATACTCAAAATACTCTGCATCGGGATCGCTTTTCAGCTCGTTTACCGTGTCGATGGGCTTGTGCGTCACCCAATCCGGGAACACAATATCCGCTGTTTGCAGGAAGTAACCACGGGCTTTTTCCTCTCCCATCAACTCCAACTGGTCATAATAGTCGATCCGATAAGGATCGTCCTTCGTGCCGCTGCCGCCGCCGTACTTGACCAGCACCCGGTAGAGCTTGGTATCCTGCGTGAAGCTGTAGGTCTGACCGCCGTAATACTCGATCTTCTCGCCCTCCGGGGAAGAGCTGAACCCCCACGTATAGCCCGGAACATGCGTGAAGAAATCCTCCTTGTCGAACACCGGCAGCGTGATCTGCGCCTTTCCATCCACGACCGCTGCCTTGAGCTGCAAGTCCTCAGTCGGCACCGCCGCATAGGAACGGTCGATAGATACCGTGATCTGTTCTGCATCGGACAGAACCGGCTCTTGTTCCGGGATGATCATGCCGTCCTCATTCGCCTTAACTGTCTCCATTACCTCATTGCCGCCGGTAAGTCTGCCGAGCTTTTTACCGGCTCCAAACGCACCGACCACAACGACCAGAATGCAGCCGACCGTAATTGCAATCATCACCGGCGAGCGTTTCCGGCGCTTGCGGCTGCTACCAGATGCCCTTTCTTTTGACGGCTCCATTTGCAGCTCAGACTGCGCAATGCGATCAGCCTGCCCATCAGCGATCAGCTTGTCGAAATCCTCGTCCTGCATTGCCGCATATACCTCAGCTTCGGTACTATAGACGATGTAGTCTGCCAGCACCATTTTCGGGCGGTGTTTCTCGCAGAACTCCCGGTATTGCATGTTCTGGGAAAGCACCTCTTTTGTAAGCTGATTGCCGTCCTCCAGAACGACATAGAACCGTGCCTCCTGATCCTGCCGGGACTGGATATGTGTATCGCAAAAGTAATTCACTTGATTTCCTCCCTCGCTTTGCGTTTTTCACGAATCATCATGACCGTGCAGAAGCCGCCGCCGCCAGCCAGTACCCAGACGTCGATCCAGTAGAACCGCCAGTGTTCGGGTTCCTGTTGTACTGTCTCCGTCTTAATGGCATCCTGCTTCGGTGGTTCCTGTTCTTTCCCGAAAAGGGTTGTTCCTAACAGATAGAAACAGCAGACGACTGCCAGCAGGATAAACAGCCGGTTTTTGGCTGTAAACTTCTTGACCTTCTCTATACGTTCCTTCCGTTTCTCTTGATTCTTCATGGTGAACCTCCCGTGTTCTGCTGTTCAAACGCCTTCACCGTCATCTCAGCCCATTTCTTCTCATTCTCCGAAAACCCCAGCGCATTCATCACATCCTCCGCACTGTAAAACGCAAGCCCAATGGAGTGCAGATCATGCGCATGTTCGCAGGAATACGAGGTATCGGTGATGTACTCCGGCGTGTTGTTCTTCCAGTTCTCCGAATCTCTTGCTTCCGGGAGCAGCACACTATTGCAAAACCAATAGCCACGCTCCCATGTCACATTGTAGGCTGTCCGGTTATGATCCCGCTGCCAGCGATCAATGGCAGGCTGCACCGTATTGTTCCAATGTGCCTGTGCAGCTCTTCCATCACCAATGTTGCCGTTGTCCCAGATGAGCGGATACACATTGTTATACCAGTCCCAATAGGTAGCCCAGCGCCGGTTGTTCTCGTCATTCGCTCGCTCCCATTCCGGATTCTTGTGCCGGTCAGTATGCACCGTGCAGTTCTGATCCTTGCAATACTGCCCGGTATAGACTGAATCGGTGAACATGACGCACTTGTCAACGACCGCCCGGACAGCATCTTCCGTGAAAGTAACCTGATAGATGGCATCGGTCGTGCCGTTCGCATGATTCTCCTGCACTTCCATGTAAACATAGACGATGGCAAGGATTTCTTCCTCTTTAAAAGAGAAATCCCAGGCATCATTTTTGATGGTATTCTTGTAATCATTGGTCGGAAATCCCTTATCAAATACTATCTTCGGGGCTTCCGGTTTAGTACGTTCCACATAGACCAGATCGCTGTGTTTCAGGTCATTTGTATCATAGTGCAGACCGTCAATCAGCCGGTTAAACTCCTCCCGCTTATCGTTCCAGACCGTTTCCAGAAGCTGCTTGCCCAGGTCATACTGTGGATCCACCTCGACCAGTCCCGCCGCTTCTTCATAGGCACGTTTGGTTGCGTTCGCAGCCGCTGTGCCACCACTCATAAGCAGCACCATATATGTTCCGAGCAGCATCACCATGAGGAAGATAAACACCGCTATCAGGATCCACGGACTTACTACGCCTGCGATGATCGAAATAACGGCATCTCCGACCTTCTTTGCGACCCTGATTGTCATTTTTGCACCAGCCTGCGCCGCTTTGTATGCCGCCTTTGTACTCTCCCGGACAGCCTCAGAACTTGTTCGGATGGTGCGCCGTGTGGTGCGGATCGTGCGATCTGCGGTCTTGATCCCCGAGCTCGCTTTCTTGCCTGCGGAGTAGCCGAGACGGACACTTTCCATGCCGGTATCAGACGCATCACTGCGGTTGATCTCACGCATTGTCCTCACCGGATTCCTTTTCACCGAACTTCGTGGAAATGATTTTGTACAGGTTCGTGTTGGTCGGGAAGTTGTTCTCAAACGGGATGACCCCAAACGTGTCCGCATAGATCAACCCGCTTCCCGGTGGCACATTTGTGACATGCTTCATCGTTTCCGGCGCAATATGCAGCAGCTTGGCAAGCTGTTCCCGGTCAGTCGCATTCTGTGCAAGCATCACGACAAACTGCGTGTTCGACAGCATTGCCCGTGCCATTTCAGACCGCAGCAGATCCTCCACATTCTGCGTGATGCCGGTCGGGATACCGCCCCATTTTCTGGCACGCTTGTACAGCTCATAGAAGAAGTTGGCGGACTGTTCGGACTTGAAAAGAAGATACATTTCATCGACATAGATACGGGTACCGATGCCCTTCGCACGGTTCTTCGCCACTTTGTCCCACAGATTCTCCAGCACGATCATCATGCCCAGCGTTTGCAGATTCTTGCCCAGATCCTTGATGTCATAGACAACAATTCGCTTATTGACATTGACGCTGGACGGGTTGGAAAAGACATTCATAGACCCATGCACATAAAGGTGCAGCGTTTGCCGCAGATAGGCGACCGCCGCTCTGGTTTCATCCGCAGCCTGCTGCTCATATTCTTCCAGAACAGCATAGTATTCTTTCAGCGTGGGCTTCTGATACTTCCGATAGGTTTCGTGCATGACGTTGTCAATGATGGTTTTCTGGATAGGGCTGATCTCCTGATCACCGAGTATGCAGGAAAAGAACGACAGCATGAAATCCAGCTTTGCTTTGATCGGGTCGTATTCCTTATCATCCTTATCCGGGTTCTCGGTCAGATCCATCGGATTGATGTGTGTGCCGGAATTCTCGGAGATATAGATCACTTCGCCGCCGAGCAGCTCTGCCAGAGCCGTGTATTCTCTCTCCGGATCGAGGATCAGAATTTCATCCTGCGTGGAAAGGATCGCATAGAGCATCTCCAATTTCGCAAGGAAGCTCTTACCGCCGCCGGGGAGCCCGAGAAAGAAACCGTTCGGGTTTTTGAGCTGTTTCCGGTCAAACAGGATGATGTCATGCGTCATCTTGTTTTGCCCGTAATACAGCCCGTTCTTGTGCAGCAGCTCGACCGCATTGAACGGCATGAAAACCGCCGTACTTTCAGAGGAAAGCGTGCGCCGCACCTGTAAATTATGCTCCTTGTCATAGGAGAAGGAATTGCCGATCGGGATCACACTTGCAAACGCCTGCTCCTGCCGATAAGGGGCATTGATCGGCTCAACGTGTCCCGTCCGGAGGATCATGTTGAGTTTTTCCGTGTTGGTATCGAGCTCCTCAAAGCTGTCTGCCGTCAGCATGATAATGAACTGGCATAACGTCATTTTCTGATTGCGCTCCTGCAAGTCATGCAGGAACTCCATCGCCTGCATTTTGTCCATTTCAAGCTGTGAACCCTCGATCGGATTCACGAATCCGCCCCGTGCCATTTCTGCTGATTTTCGCACGGTGTTGAGTTCCTCCTGCTTCATATCCGTGAGCTTCCGCTGCAAAAGCGTGATCGCCTCACTTGGTTCCACGAATTCCACATTTTTGGTGATGATAAGCGGTAGATTGGTATCAAGCAGCTTCTGAAACAGATCATCCCCGATGGACTGCGAAATCCGCCGGAAGTACAGGCAGCGTGCAAATTTGTCATTGTACAGGAAATACTCCCGTTTGAACTCGAAGTAGTCCGGGCAGCACAGCATTTTCTCCGACTGCCGTGCAAACTCCTGCATGGAAGCGGGGAAAATCGGACAATCCACATCCCGCAGAATGTCTGCCATCAGGCGCACCCGTTCATTGGCAGTCAGCGCCACCGGATATGTGCCAAGCCGGTTGAGGCAGCTCATCAGGTGTGTCTCAACTGAAAAGAACCGGTTGTTCGCAGCATCGACATTGATCGCCGCCACAGTCACGGTGATGTATTTCCGGCACCGCAGCCCCTTCTGCTCCCGCATCAGCTTGTCTTCGATGATCCGGTTAAACTCATGCCGCTCCCGGTTCAGACCGTCCTGCTGATCATGTAGGAGAATATTGTCCCGCAGCATCTCCTGACTGATTCTCGTATTCAGCAGCGTGACCTGTAGGCTGACACAGCTGTCAAAACCATTGAGAAAATCGACGTATTGTTGTAGCTTTTCGGACTGTTCCTCTCTCGTCAGCGCCGAATAGTTCACATCCGGCACAAGATAGGTCTTGCTGTACAGATTGCATGTTTCCTTGCCGACTTTGACATTGCTCCGCAGCAGCATCACATAATTGCTGACAAAACATTCATAGGGCATAGTCTGGATGGTCGTTCGTTTTACCTGACGGGGCGTTTTCTGTGGCTTCTTTCGCTGCGTTCGTTTCAGATCCGCCTCCCGTTTCCGGTCAGTCTCTCTTGCCGAATGCTCGTCGTTTGCTTTTTTGAAAAACAAAATATCATCTCCATTCCGTTTCTTCGTCCTCATACTCACCATTTTCCAGCCGCTGCTGCATGATCTCCATCCCGAGCAGTTCCTCGTTCAGATCAATGAATAGATTCGCATCCGTATCCTCATACACACGCTTCTGCGGCAGGAAATAGTAGTTGAACATGACCTTGACAAACTCCTCAAACACCATTCCCTTGAAATGCAGAAAGCCGTAACCGACAAACGGCACCACAATCAGGATCACAAGCCACAGCAGCAGATCATTGGAGATCTTCCCGTAGCCAAACACCCCGACCGGCACCCCGACCGCCAGCGCTCCGCCAATGGCGATGAGCTGCCGCAGCGACAGTCCGGCGATGACTTTGGACTTGTATTCCTGAATCTCCGCCGGAATCTTCACTTCAATCATAACAACCTCCTTATCCGATACCGCAGATCTTCTTCGACCATGCATTACTCTTGACAACTCCCAGCCCCAGCGAGATCAGTGCCACCAGTTTCAGAATAGGCATTCCGGGATAGGCTGACTGTACCGTTGTATTGACCGCTAAATAGATGATGAACATGACCACGATCATCGACACCTGGAGTACAACGGCGATGTAGTTTTTGATAAAGCTCTTTGCCACATCATGTGTGGTTTCCGAGGCGAATGTCGCCAGCGGCAGCGGGGCAAAGATCGTGTACAGGCACAGCTCAAAAACCCGCCCGGTGGCAATGACAAACACAATGTATGCAACCGCTTTCATGATCCAGAAGTAGGGCTGCAACAGCATTATCGTCATGGTCGGCATGAAGTTTGCCTGCGTGGTCGGATTCGGCAGCGGCGTGCTGTTCAGATCTTTCCCCGGAAACTGTGCATTGGGAAAGAACATCCGCACCGCATCCCGGGAAATCTCATAAGTATACGTGTGTCCGCTTGTCCCTGCGCCGACATCATACCAGTAATCCCACCAGCCCTTGCTCAGCATCGAAGTGATGGTGCCGTCCTGATCGACCCATGTGTATGTCTCAGTCGAGCCGTAAGGCAGAAAGTCCATCGAATGATGGATCGCTTGCAGATTGATGTAGTTGAAGCCCTGATAGATATAGCCCATGATCACGTCAGAATTTTGCACGACCTGTTTGATAACGATGATCTTCACCAGAAACACCAGCACATTTTCCCATCGGGAT
>JAIKWY010000046.1 GCA_024684395.1 Oscillospiraceae bacterium | reverse complement strand
ACAATCAGCATCCGGAGATCGAATCCCGGCAGCATTATATGGAATGCCTGAAGCGGAATTACGATCAGATCCTTGAAAAGGGAGCAGCACAGAATCCGCTCCCGGAGAAAGAATCCGGAAAGCGCGGTCGGGTGAAACGCGAAAAAATCCGCACTCTGATAGATCGTCTTCGGACATACAAGGGGAAAATCTGCCGTTTTGTCGATGATCCTATTGTCCCCTTTACAAACAATCAGGCAGAGCGTGATCTGCGCATGGTCAGAATGAAGAGTAAGGTCATCGGTACTTTCCGCTCAGAACAGGGTGCTAAAGATTTCCTGTTGTTGAAGTCTCTGACCTCTACCGCCGCAAAAGCTGAATTCACTGCGTTCGATGCACTGCATTCTTGGTTTCAAGGACAGTTGGCTTGGAGGACTGAATAGTTACAGAAGATCAAGTATGTTATTTGCAGAAAGCCCTCATCCATCAGAAAATTGTCCAAAAGCGGTCAATATGCTGCTAAGAAAAGAGAACACGAAAAGTCGTCTGTCCGTTGTAAAGTAGAGCACGTCTTTGCTGTCGTTAAAAAGCTTTTCGGCTATCGTAAGACACGATACCGAGGTCTTCGAAAACAGGCAGCCAAAAACTTCATCATGTTCGCATTGGCGAATCTGTATCTGGCTGACAGGAAATCCCTGTCAGTCTGATTCAGTGCGCCCTGTGCGTGTTCTTATACAACGATTGCTGCTCCATACTTGTGGCGTGGTGTTTTTTTAATATGCGTCTACATTTTAGAAGGATATATGCGGTGTTGCCCTAAGTCATCAAAGCCTTGGACGTGGATCCCTAAACCGACTTCAGCAAATAAACCGATAAAGCCGCTGATCTCCAGATCCGGCTGAAGGAAATTTGTTGCATCGCATGTGAGGTTGTTCAGATGGATATTCGAGTCCTTGATCAGGCCGAGGAAACCGTGCCATACCTTGCCGCTCGCTACAGAAGACAGCGTCAGTTCACCGGTCGAGCATGTGATCCCGCCATCGAATTCCACGCCGACACCGGCAGTGATGACAATGCCGCCTTTCAGCCCCTTGCTGAAACCTACAACAAAGAGCTTTCCGACCGCCTTGAACGCTGCCGATCCCGAGAGCGTAACGCTGTTTTCAAGATCGACTGTGCTGCAGAGCTGACCATCCTCCCAGACAAACAGTTCATAGGTCAGCACAGACTTCACCTTTAACGTAAGTTCGGCCGTTCCCTTGATCGAGCCATAGAAGGTGACAGCCGGGATTTCTTTCGTGGGTGCATTGTCTGGATTCGCTTTGATGTCCTTGATATCCTTGTCATACTGCTGGAGATCCTTGCTTTTCCACAGGTTGTCATCGCTGCTCCAGCTGAACTCATGCTTAACAAGCGTGATCGGCTCACTGGCGCCGGCGAGCGGATGTAGGCTGTTGGAAGCCGGTTCGCTGACCTCGTGCGAACCAATGTAGGTCAGGCCATTTTCATAGGTTTCACCGGGTGTCAGATCAAGCTCCGGTTGTACAGTTTCTTCGATATGAACGACGGAAAATGCATCGGAGATCTCCATATCCGCCGTTGTAATCGTGACATCTGATCCATTGACCGAAATATCCAATACCGTGAGTACAAGCCTGTCTACGCCGTTATTGTAGTTATAGTACACAATATCGCCCTTTTGCAGTGACGTCAGCTGCGCATCTGCATTTGTAAAGTGATAGGTGCCGGTCTTCTCATCATAGCTGTCGAGCAGATTGTGCTCACCGTCATAGGCGATCTGCACCGTCTCCTCACGCAGCACGAGGAAGTTGTGATCGGTCGTCTCATCGAGATTGACGACCAGCGAAGGATCATAATCCGAAGGCTTGCTGGTGCGCGCTTTGGTGATGCTTTCTGTATAAAGGTTGGTGGAATACGCCTCGCAGAGTGGGGTAAATGCCGCCCCGATCAGATAGGCTTTCACAACGTAATAGCTTGTAATGTCCGTTGGCACAGTGAAGGTATATGTCTGGTTCTGGTCTGCAGGGGTTCCGTCATCTGCGGGCTCAGCAGGGGAGACCTCGGCATTGAGACTTGCATACATCTGTGCTTCGTCATCGGAATAGAATGCCAGCACAAGATCCGCCTTGACCGGCGTATAATACGAGATATCGGCCTTTCCATCCTCGATGACAATGCCCGTCACACCGGCAGAGCCGTCATATTCTCCGGAATCCTCGCTCGGATCCTGCTGTGAGGCATCCAGCATGAGTTGGCCAAGGGAGTTTTCGGCAGTCATGGAAAGATCGCTATGGGTTCCAGTCTCGGGTGATGGGTCCTCAATAGCCTTTGCGGGAAGTATACCCGTCAGCAGTGTCAAGCTCATCGCTGCAGCAGTTAGGGCAGATACGATCTGCTTTAATGGTTTCATGATAGTGCCTCCTTTTGGAGTAATTTCCTATGCTTCTATTGTAGCATAATAAGAGGCTTTTGGAAAGAATTTAGTGTAACAATCTTGAATGCTCAGGCAAAACATGGTATACTTATTCATAGTAAAAGAAGCAGAAGGGGAGGACGCTATGATGAAGCATACTATAAATAGGAGAGCGGTCTCTCTATTCCCAGCAAACACAAAAGCCCCCTGTGTCTGGTTGAACACCTTTTCACAGGAGGCAGAAGAAGTTTGGAATGCGTGTCAGGAGCTAATGTCACCGCCATTCACACTGGCGGCGATACAGATAGATGATTGGAATGCAGCTTTGTCCCCATGGCCGGCAAAGGCGGTTTTCAAGGGCGAGCAGGATTTTGCAGGGCAGGCAGATGCATATTTGCAGGAGCTGACCGGCAGCATCATCCCGGAGATCACGGAGCTGCTACCCGAAAAGCCGCAGTATCATGCGATCACAGGGTATTCGATGGCTGGACTATTTGCGGTCTATGCATTGTACCGGACACAGATGTTCTCCCGAGCTGCATCGGCATCAGGTTCGCTCTGGTACCCTGGGTTTCTGGAATATGCACAGACGCATGAGCTTTCTGTAAAACCGGAAGCAGTCTATCTATCGCTTGGAGACAAGGAACGCCGTACCCAAAATCCGATTATGGCGACTGTGCAGGAGCGGACAGAAGCGTTCTATCGGCTATTCTCAGACCAACAGATCCCAGTAACATTTGAACTGAATCCGGGGAATCATTTTCAGGATCATGCCCTTCGGATGGCCAAAGGTATCCAATGGATGCTGGGGTAGGGGAACAGAAATGATCCTCCGATTTCTTAGGGATATTTTAGCGGTCAGCACTATAGCGCATTTCTGAAATAGATAGTGCCCTCCCGCAGGGAGGGCAGCTTTGTACTATGAGGTTCATGGCTGCTACCATGTAACCAGCCTTTACTTCTGCAGCAGTTCACGCTTCATCAGACACAGATCAAACACATCCAGTTTGTCATCCTTACAAAGGTCAGCCGCCTTCCAGTTATTCAGCTTGGTATTGGGGACCGCTAAGAGCCATTTCTGGAGCAATACCACATCGGAAACAGTAAACTCACCATCCATATTGCTATCACCCCGTACAGAGATTCCGGGTTCTGTTGTGTCGCCGAAGTCGTCTACGATCGAATAGAAGCAGGGTTTTGCCGTATAATCCTCATTGAACAGCAGGGGATATTTGCTTGCACGCCAGCTCATATCATCCGTTGTACCCCAGAACACAACAGCGGAAACGCTGTCCTGGTACTTCATGATCACGTCCATGATATCGGAGTAATACTGCGCCTGTTCCTCGAACTTTTCCGGGCTGCTGATCATCTGGTCAAGCTCCGTGATCTGGACATCCAGTCCGGTCGCTGCAAACATGCCGAGTGCCTTTTCATACACATTGGCAGTCGGGAATACGTCCGTCCCCAGATGGGACTGCATCCCTATGCCGTCAATATAGTGACCGTCCGCATTGATCTCTTCGGTCAGTGCCACGATCGCTTCCCGCTTGCCGGGCATATACTCGTTGAAATCGTTGTAGTAGAGCTTGCAGCCTTCCGGGGCATACTTCCTGGCAAATTCAAATGCAGGCTTGATGAAGGAATTATCCCCGAACACCTGCACCCACGGAGATTTGGAACTGCCCTCTTCCTGCGAACCGGGCTGACGGGCGGAACCGTCATCGAGCAGGCATTCGTTCACGACATCCCATGCGTAGAATTCCACATCCGGGTATTCTTTCTCCACAGCAGCAAAGACGTTCTTGATATAATTTTCCATGCGCACGAGCATTTTCTCCTTGGATACCCATTCGCCCTCTGCGTCATAATTCTCCTTGAAGAACCATGTCGGCGTCTGCTGATGCCAGATGAGAACATGTCCACGCACAGGAATGTTGTTTGCCCGTGCAAAATTCAGGATGGAGCTGGCACTGGCAAGGCTCACCTGCGGGTTCTCGTCATCTCCCGCTTCAGCCATTGCAAGGCACGCCTTCTGATCGAGGAGCGCATCCGGCTTCATCTCATTGCCCGGCGTGATGGAATTGAAATGCTTCAGGATCAGCTCCTTGGTAGATGCCGGCGCAAGCTCTTTGCTCGTGCAGGCTGTTCCGATCCTGAAGGAATCGGCATAGACATCTTTCAGTGAAGGAATATCGCTTTGAGGATGGTAGACGGGAGCTGTTTTCAGTGTGAAATCGTCAATATAGATATTGTCCGAGCCGCCCTCAAAATAGACGAACACGTCTGTCCATTCTTCTGTATAGCTGACTTTCAGGTCAGAAACCGACTGCCATCCGTTGCCGTTGAGGCTGGCAAGATTCTCGTAATGCTGCTCGCCGGCGGCGTCAGTGTACTGGAAGCTGACTGTCACGCTCGTGTACCACTGCCCCATTGCAGAGCAGCTCACGAGATAGGCGACACCGGGCTCGCATTTGTCATCGAGCCGGAACGCAGGCCCGTTCCACGAGTTGGAACGCTCGGAAACACAAAGGCAGGACGTTCCAAAGACGACTTTTACCTCACTGGCGGTCAGCACAGATGTGTCACAGAAGCCTTGTTATGTGC
>JAIKWY010000023.1 GCA_024684395.1 Oscillospiraceae bacterium | reverse complement strand
ATGCGCCGAGTATGCCGACTGCCAGACCGCCGATACCTGCGAGGGCAAGCTGACCGGTGGTGAAAGAAGAGGCGGTGTAGGCATTGGAATCGGTATCCCAGAAGAGGTATACGCCGTTCATTTTGCTGTTGTAGGCGTAGGGCATGTCTGCCATGTCCATTGCGTAATCGTAGGTAAAGAAGTGCAGCCCCTTGGTGCATCCTGCCGGCATTGCGTCGCTGCCGGTCTGGTAGGTCAGAGAATCCGCAAGGATCGGATTGCCCTTGCCGGGATCCTTGGTGGTGTAGAGGCACAGCCATTGTCTGCCGAGATCAGCATTCAGGTCGGCTGCCTCCTCACATCCCCATTCTTTATACTCTTTTCTGGACTCCCTGTTCGCTTCGCTGTTTTGGAACTCCGGGCGATTGCACTTCACGACATCGTAGTACACAAATTGATCGAAGTTGATATTCCGCTTCTGTTCGCCGTTTGCATTCAGAACTGGATCGCCGTTCTCATCCGTCACATAGGTCACGATGTCCGCTTCATCCACGATCTTCAGCGGGATTTTTGTGAATTCGACTTCATACATATGCTTTTCCCACTCAAAGAAGGAATAGAACGAGATCCAGCAGATGATTATGCTGATGACGAACATGGAGACGCCGGTCCACAGTCGCAGCCGCATGGAGGTGACTGCCTTATGTGCCTGCTCCCAAGCGCCTGGTGCCAGATCGACGACACCCTTTTCAAAATCCAGAACATGCTCTACCTCTTTCAAATGGGTGACTGCATTACTCAGGCCGCCGAACCCGGCCGGTGCAGCCAAGAGTAAGCCTGCGGCCGCACCCGTAAGCCCCAGCACTGTGCCGATCATAGAGCCGACCAGATAGATCGTCGTCTCCATCGTTGCTTGTCCGTAGGGGTTATTGCCCATTTTGGCTTCCATCCTTGCCCTGCTCGTCAGGGCGACACAGTCCCGGAAGATGGCACGATCGACGCCGTCATAGACAGAGACAGTGCCGATCTCGGGCAGCTTCTCCCGGACGATGTCATAGGCGATTTTTGCTGCTTCCTCGCCGGTGATGCAGCTCGTGAGCATGGCGGTCAGTGTCAGATAGTGCAGGCCGGCCCGCTGCCCATCGGTCATTGCGGCTGCGAACGGAAGGAAGCTCTTGACATCCGCGCCGGGATCCTCTGCGTCCTCCGCGGGAAGGAAGAAGTCGCCGAGTGTCTCGCCCCAGTCGCCCTCATATGCGATGGAGAACAGCATCTCGTGCAGAGACATGGTTGTGTAGAAGTGCGCACATTCAGCAAGGTAACGATCCGTGTTCGATTCCTTCAGGTTGTCGAAATAGGCCGATATACGGGCATGATACGCCTCCGGTGTCTCGTCTGCACCCTGTTCAAGCTGATACGCTGTCAGATAGGAGCGATACCAGAGCAGATCCGACTGGACGGCATACCGATCCTCTGCGAGCTTTGCGGCGGCATCGCCGAATTTGGACATGAGGAGCGACTCCGCTGCCGAATCGGATAGGGAGCTGCTGCCGCCCGCATAGAGCTCCGCCAGCTCCTTCGTTCCAAGATGCGACATATCCGACAAACGCTCGAGCCATGTATCCTCATTGGTATCGGCGGCGAGTGCCAGCACCTCGGATGTCAGGGAGACGAACGCCGCAGAGCCCTCCAGGATGATCTGCTCAAGATCACCATGCCGGAGCTGTTCGTTCCTTTCCAACGCCTGATAGGCACTGTTCCCGAGCTCCTGCTTCGATTGTGCGATGAACAGATCGCCAAGGCTCATCCCAGTGTCATTGACCGCATAGGCCCCATCGATCTCACCGTCATAGATTTTGTTGAGGATCTCATAGGCCAGATCGGCGCGGACCTTGCCGGCGGCGCTCCCCCTCCCTTGATAGTTGTCACGAAATTCCAGGATCGCCGGCATAAAGGCGTTCACCATCTCGTTGATCTCGGCACGCTTTTCCTTGAGCAGATCCTCATAATCTGAAAAGCTGTAGCCGCCCGCCATATTCATGACGGCCATATCCGTGATACCCTCAGAGGCATTGGCCGTCCTGTGGATACCCATGACGGCTGCTATATCGTCATCAAGTTTGGAGACCTTGCCGGCATTGAAGTTCCCTTCGACCGGTTCCCAGCCGTGGGACGTGAGCCAGCTCTTGGCCTCGTCCTCCGTTTTTCCATAAGCGATGAATACCTCACTGACGTACTTTCCAGTATCCTCTGCTGCCGCCCTGACCGACCCGATCGGTGTCATCAGGAGCATGGTACAGGTCAGTACTGCGGAGAGTATTCTTGACTTGAAGGATATTTTCATCGGAAGCCCTCCTTCTATTTCTTGTTATCTTTATTATACCACATCGGAAATGCAAAATCCATTGCCAGATTGGCAATGGAAATGAACGTGGTTTTGGTATCCAATAAGTATAGAGTTGCTATGATATACTGCTGTTGCCAAGCGCAATACTATTGTGCTTGGCAGGATTATGCCTCAGAGTCCTACAGCTGCGGCAATGTCGTACAGGCGGACCATTCTGTCCGGATCGGCAGCAGTTCATGGACGTGGGAGCAGATCTGTGCAGTCCGCGACAGGCTGATTTACGTAAAATGCCATGTGCCCGGTCACGAGCATTTTGTAGGTCTCTCTAAAACTATGCTTTTAGAGTCGGGCACGGGCCGAATCCACACAACAAAGCCGCTTTTCTTTCGCTGAACAGAAAATTTATGCTATTTGATCAGATCCTCTATCTCGCATCCGAGGACATTAACGATGCGTACGAGCATTACCAGATCGGGCAGGCGTGCGCCTTTTTCCCAGCGGAAAACGGTGGAGATCTCGACACCGAGCTCGTCGGCAAGATCGTTTCGTGATAATCCCCGTTCTTCACGCAGCTTCATGATGCGTCTGCCCGTAGTTGACATATCCGCACTGATCGCCTGACACATCTCATCTGTGACGCTCGATACCGGAAACCGCAGATGATCAAGTGCGTTCTGCAATTTTTTCTTGCTGATCGGTTTCAGCAGGAATGCACTGGCGTTGGTCTCGTAGCTCTCAAGTGCATACTGCTCATAGCCTGTGATGTATATGATATTCGTCCTCTGATACAGCTTCAGGATCTCTCGGGCAAGCGAGATCCCGTTCGCTCCGGGCATATCAATATCAAGAAACACGATGTCATAACGATCATCCTTGCATAGCGCCAAGACCTTTCCGGGGTCTGTGGTTCCTGTGATCTCTGCTTTTGGGACGAGTTTTTTCAGATTGAGGATCAGTCCGTCTATGATCAGCTGATGATCGTCCGCAATCAGTATTTTCATTGTATTTCCGCCTCCGTTTCCTGACTGTTCTTTGGAATGGTGATCCGAATGACCGTGCCGCCTGTTTGCTTTTCCATTTCGAGCGTACCGCCGCAAAGTGACGCAAGGCGGCTTCTTGTGTTGGCGATACCGACACCAAGACGTTTCTTCTGCTTTTCAGTGAGATCATACCCGCCTTTACCGCTGTCTGAGACACTTATCACATAGCTGTCGCTCATGGACCGAGTGGAAATGGTAATCGTTCCGCTGTTCGGACCTGTGCCGTGCTTGATCGCATTTTCCACGATCGGCTCGAGCGAGAGCTGTGGAACACGGAAGTCAAGCTCCTGAAGATCATAGATGACATCGACCTTTCGGGTGTAATCTGCCTGCGCCAGTGCAAGATAGGCTCTGACATTTTCCAGTTCCTGATCGAATCCGATCATATGCTCAGAGCGGATCGCCTGAAAATGCGCCTTCAGATAGTCGGAAAAATGCTCGATGGCATCAAGTGCATTGTTAGGATCTGTCTGCACAAGCGTCTGGATGATGCTCAGGGAATTGTAGATAAAGTGCGGCTGAATCTGATTCCGGAGGATGGTCATTTTGTCCTGCTCCATTTTCAGCTTGCTCTCTGCGACCTGAACACGCATTTCATGATAGCTGATCGAGGTCAGATAGAGATAGTATGCCAGCGTGCAAATGGCTGTGATCTGCGTCACACGTCCGGGCAGCAGGTCCAGATGCTCAAGGAACACGCTGACAATTGCCAGGAACACGATTGCAAGCAGCAGTATGCTTCGCTTGATATCGTCATTATTGAAGTAGATCATGGTGAAAAAATACAGTAATGCAACGTAGATGATCTGTACGATATACACGGAATAGTGCAGCATTTCTCCATGCCACTGATTATCCTGATCGATCCAGAAGACTGCGCGGGATCCGAATAATGCCGGAGCGTACACAGCCGCATTGATGAGTGCGATCGTAATACAGGGAATCTTTATCCGTTGACTTGGCGCAACGATCATCAGCTCAAGCAGGATAACGACAGGACGCAGCATATACAGCAGCGCGCTTGTGATCGTCCGGTACTGTACGATCTTCTCAATGGGGATCGTATGGATGAGATAGGAGGTTTTCCCGGCCAAGAGGTCATCTCCAAAATCCAGTGCCACGATCAGCAGCAGCACGATCAGGGCAGCGCTGAACGTCTTGGATGCAGGAATCTTGATATCTTGGTTGAGCAGGATAAAGATCGCAAGGATAAAAAGAATGATGAGCGTTGAAAAACCAGAAGCCAGGAAAGCAAGAAACAGTGCCATAATACCTCTCCTTGTAGCAAGAAAGCTGAAACATTGACAAACACTATTTTTATTATACAGCACCTTGTCCAAAGGATGTCCAAAGAAGACGTTCACCGACAACAGAATACAAAAAAAGATTGATTTTTGATCGGGAGTGTGCTACAATGAGATTGGAAGGAGGGGTTGCATGCAAGAGTTTCTGCAAACAAACTATATGACGTTCCTGCTACTGGTCGCACTCGTTGTTATTATGGCGGTGAATCATAAGAACCGGATACCGGCTTCCAGATTGTTTCACGAAGCGATGTTGCTGATGGGTCTCCTGCTGGTCGGAGAATATATCGAATGGCACGGCTTTGACATGGTTGCCAGACACCTTGATCTTGCGGAAGCAATCCATCTCCGGACGGTCGGCAGTGTCATCTGCTATGTGCTCCGTCCGGTCATCGTCATGCTGGAGTTACTGATCATCAGTCCATCCAGGCGCATTTCAATGGCTTGTACTGTGCCGTCACTGGTAAATGCAGGCGTCTATATCCCGGCGCTGTTCGGCAGCCGACTGGCTTTTTATATTGACGAACAGGGGCAGTTCTGTGAAGGAAAGCTCTATTATGTGAATTTTGCTGTGCTGCTGACCTATATCCTGCTTCTGCTGCTGTTCTCACTATCCTACTTTCGAAAACAGAATATCAAGCAGGCCGTCATTATTCTTTTGATCCTTGTGGAATCTGTCTCGGATGCTGTATGTGAGTTTCTGAATGTCATCAGAGGGTATCCGACCGCGGTGATGGCGCTGTGTATGCTCGAATACTATATTTATCTGATCCTCATCTATCAGCACGACATCCGGGAAACGCTTGCGGAGCAGAGACTCCGCACTGAAAAGACGAATCGGCTTCTGATGCTTAGTCAGATTCAGCCGCATTTCCTGTTCAATGCGCTCAACACCATCCGAGCGCTGTATGCCAAGGATCCTCCGCTCGGTGAGCAGACGCTGGAGCATTTCAGTACATATCTGCGGCAGAATCTGGAAGCCCTCAGTCAGACAGAGCTGATCCCTTTTGAAAGGGAACTGGAGCATACCCGGCTCTATACTGAGATCGAACTGCACCGTTTCCCGGAAATCCGGATACAGTATCAGATCGGGGATACAGACTTTCTGATCCCGACGCTGACCGTACAGCCTTTGGTCGAGAATGCGATCCGCCACGGTGTGCGCGGAAGAAAAAACGGCCTGGTAACGGTCACAGCGATGCGTGATGCACAGACTTGCCGGATCACGGTAGAGGACAACGGCGCTGGATTCGACCCGGAGCAGCTCAAAGACTCGGAGGGTACGCATATCGGACTGCAAAGTGTCAAGGAGCGCGTGGAGCAGATGTGTCACGGCACTATGACCGTGAAAAGCGAGAGGGGAGCGGGAACTAAGATCACACTGCTGATCCCGGTGAGACCCGAATATAACATAAAGGAGAAACAGAGATGAAACTGATCTGTGTAGATGACGAGCCGCTGGCGGTGGAGTATACCTTGAAGCAGTGCGCACAGTTTTCCGAGATCAGTGAGGCCAAGGGGTTTACGGAGGCACAGGCAGTACTGGACTGGGTCAGTGTGCATCCGACAGACATTGCTCTGCTCGACATCAATATGCCGGAGATCGACGGTCTGACGCTTGCAGCGCGCATCAAGCAGGAACAGCCCCAAGCAGCGATCCTGTTCCTGACAGCTTATAAGGAGTACGCCTTCGATGCCTATGCTGTTCACCCGGCAGGGTACCTGCTCAAGCCGGTGTCACTCGAGGATCTTGCAAAGGAGATACGCTATATTGCTGTAACAGTGCAGCCCAGGACGGAGGTACATATCCGTATCAAGACGTTCGGTTACTTTGATGTCTATGTGGACGGCAGACCCGTCAGTTTCAAACTGGCGAAAGCCAAGGAGATCCTTGCTTTTCTGGTGGATAAATGCGGTGCCGGGCTGACACGGGCAGAGCTGTTCGCAGGGGTATGGGGCGATCTCCTGTATGATCGAAAAATGCAGAAGCTGCTCGATGTCTATATCCGCTCTCTTCGTGAAACACTGCAGGAATACGGTATCCCGGAGATCCTGAGAATGGAAAGAGGGAGCCTTCGTGTCAATCCGGATACCTTCACCTGTGATGCTTACCTGTTTTATGCCGGTGACAGCAATATGATCAACGCCTATCGGGGGGAATACATGAGTGCCTATTCCTGGGCGAGCGTGACAGAGGGGATCCTGTTCTGGAAATCCGCAAAGCGATCAAATGACTGACCGGATCACAAGACACGACGAAGGACGGTGTACAAAACGAATTACAACGAACATGCTATATTCAGTGATATTCTGGAGGACGAGATGAAAGAAGTTCCACGTCTGGCGATGGCCGAGGAATAAAACTGCAAGCCTCGTGAGCTTGATGAAATCATCATTTCTTGCTGGATTACATGATTTTCAACAGTCTCATTATCAGAGGCAATTCCTACGAAGAAACAAATATCCTTCTGAGGATAATAGCAAATCAGATCATACAGATCCGCTTCCTGTCCTTATGGCATACGGGGGCAGAAGATGTGATATCGGAGATATTATTGATCAGATGAAGCCCTGAGATTTGCTTGTGCAAGCAAATCCCAGGGCTTCGCATGATATTCAATTACAATAGATGGTCTGCGTTACTCCACAGTTAATGTCTGGCTCTGCGAAAAAATCTCTGTAAAATCGAAAACTGTGATAAAAACGATATTACCGGAGCGACTGTAAAAAGCCGCTCCAATTTCTTACAGTATACATCGGATACTGTAATTTGTCAAGATACTTCTGCTATCAGCCGAGCCTGTCGGGATACATGATTTCCAGCTCGCCGAGCACCCTGCCCCAGTTTCTCAGCGGCATAGTCCACTTCTTAGCTATCTCATTCGTTGCAAGATACAGAGCCTTCAAGAGCGCTGTATCGCTCGGAAATACGCTTCTCTGCTTGTTCAGACGGCGATAGCCGCTGTTAAGGCTCTCGATGGCGTTGGTGGTGTAAATGACCTTCCTGACGTCGGATGAAAACTTAAAAATCGGTGATATTACGTCCCAGTTCTTGTCCCAGCTCTTCATAGCGTTGGGATAATCGTCCTCCCATTTTTCAGTAACACGGTCGAGGGCTTCCAGAGCAGCATCCTCGGAAGGCGCATGATAGATCGTTTTTAGGTCATTTGCCAACTCCTTCTTGTTCTTCTCTCCGACGTATTTCAGCGTATTTCTTACCTGATGAACGATGCAGCGCTGAAGCTCAGTCTGCGGAAATGCAGCTGATACGGCTTCTTTCATTCCTGTAAGTCCGTCTGCGCAGATGACGAGAATATCCTTAACTCCGCGATTTTTCAGCTCGTTCAGAACGCCAAGCCAGTACTTGGCGCTCTCGTTTTCACCGATATGTATTGAAAGGACTTCCTT
>JAIKWY010000005.1 GCA_024684395.1 Oscillospiraceae bacterium | reverse complement strand
TTCCGGTGCAAGCTGCATCAGCGCTACGAGGACGTCCTCCGGCTGCACAAGCTCTCCGGCATATTGATGCGCAGTCCGTGTGCAGATCATGCTGCAAAGGCAGTCCACAAACAGCGTGAGCGCTCTTTGATGCTCCATGTCCCTCAGCCCGGTGACCTTCGGATCATGTGACAGGAAGAACTCATAATCGCAGAGCCATTGCACCAGCATCCGCATCTTTTTCAAATGCAGTGCTGTTTCTTTCGGGATCATTCCAAGACTGCGAAGCTCATGAACCAGCGCTGCTGTTTGCTGCGCATCCGTCAGCCCACCCGCCGGACTGTCTGACAGACAGATAGAAGTCTCTGAAGAAATCTCTGTAGAAGTCTTTGTAGTATTCTCTGTATTTGTCTGGGGAAATATCCCATAGGGGTCTGTCGAAATTTCGGCACACCCCCCTTGAAATTCCGACACAGGGGTAGGGGGATTTTCGTCAGATGCCCCGTCATTTTTTTCGGGACACCCCTCCGGTGAAATTTCACCACATGGGAAAGTCAGCTCTTTCAGACGCTCCACATTGAGGGCAAGGTAGAGGACATTGGCATACACCATGCCGTTGGATGTCAGCGTCCGGAACTCCCGCTGCACCACGCCCATCTGCTCCAGAAAGACGACAGCGTCCTTGGCTTGTCCGGCAGAGCAGCCGAACTGTTCGGCGATCTGGGCATAGCTCCGCTGGAGAAGATCATCCCGGAACTTCTTCTGATAACCGATCACCTGACCGGTGCCTTCGTCACGGATCTCACGGGGACGATACCAGTATACTATATCTGCAAGGATGTTGATCGCCAACAGGTGCGGCTTCGGCTTCTTCAGATCACGCTTTACAAAAATGCGATACCAGATCTGCGGGATGACGTTGCCCGTCAGCGCCATCTCTCTGATGGCATCACATGCGGGGACACTAGTTTGCAACATAAAAAAGCCCTCCATTTCAGATTGAGCTGAAACAGATCGGGCTTTCAAAACGCCAACATCCGCCAACGAAAGCATGGGATTATCACAGGGAACTACCTGTAACAAAACGCACTATACGGAATAGGTGAACTTAAAATGTACGCGTTATAGGCGATTATAAAGGATCAGAAAGAACAGGCAAGATTCAAAAATAGACGACTCGTCTGCCTCCTAAGCGTTAGGCCATCGGTTCGACTCCGGTCCGGGGCGCTAAATTACATCGAAAATGCGATATGTTTTGCGTTTTCGATGTTGCTTTATCCTGGTAGAATCGTTCTAACAGAACCATTCTGTACTCTTGTCAGGACGGTGTCCGGCTTCCTGTCAGAAGGCGACGGTGGAAGCCGGATCAGACGCTCCGTTCTACCACCGTTCTAACAATCTTTCTGTTTCTTCTGCTTTTTCTGCTCCATCTGGTCGATTTCTTGTTTCAGTTCCTCGAACAGAGGCTTCCATTCTACTTCCGAGAAAACCTCCTTGTCAAGCTGCTCGGCGATCTCTCTGCGCTTCCGTTCGATCGGTGAGAGATAGACTTTCATGAGCATATCAGACGTGGTATGCCCCATGTTCGCCTGCACCGCCTTGATGTCATTGCCGGAGAGCTCCATCTGCGAGGTGGCACCGGAGTGCCGCAGACTGTAGAACTCGATCTCCTTCATGGAAGTGATGTTCAGATACTTCTGAAAGCGTTTGGTAAGCATCTTATCGGAGATCGGTCTGCCATTATCCTGACAGAAAACAAGCCCGTAGTCCTGAAACGCATCTCCGATCATTGCTTTCCGTGCCTCCTGCAGCTGCCTCATAAACAGCAGCATCTCCACGACTGTCTGCGACAGGAAATTATCACGATTGCTCTTTTCGTTTTTGGGAGCTTTCAGATAGAGCGAGGTTGTGGCGTTTATCTTCACATCCGGGAACCTGAAATGGATCACGGTGCCGGTCTCTTCGACCTCCTCTTTACTCAGGCGGGCAAGCTCGTTGCGTACAGTCAGTACTCCCGTACTGCCGTCTTCCGGCAGCTTAAGGTCTTCCCATTTGGTGCCAAGCAGCTCTCCGGAGCGCAGTGTGACATCATACATCATGCTGATCATGAGCAGCAGAAGCGGGTCCGTGCAGGCTTTCAAGCCCTCAATGACTTCCTCTTTCGTCCACTGCTTGCGCTTTTTGTGCTCCATGCGAGGAAGCTTGACGTGATCGGTCGGATTAGAGGCAATCAAACCGAGGCGCACCGCCTCGTTGAACGCAGGATGCAGGATCTTTTGAATATCCTTGAGTGTTCTGGCAGAAACTGTAACAATCTCGCCATTCCTGGGCTTGACAGCAGGACGCGTCTGGAGATCCTCGTAATACTGCTGCATGTAGTATGGCGTGATGTTTTTAATTGGCTCGTCACCGATCAAAGGATAGACGTAGTTCCGGAGGGTTCCCTTATTGGCAGAGGCTGTTCTGGCCTCCCAGCCGCCTTCGGCACAGTGCCGCTTCACGTAGAGCTCGACAAGTTCACGGAGCACGATGCACTTCTTCCCAGAAGAGTTTGCATAATGCAGCGGTTCCCTGACGTCATAGCGAGGGCGAGTATAGATGCGGTTCTCTGCCTCCGCGGCTTCTACATCCGGCTTCAGCTCTTCGGCTTCTGCAAGGCTCCTGCAAGTAACCCATTTTCGGTTTCTGACGCCGTTTTCATCATAATGGGCATAGACGATGTACCAGCCGGTTCCGGTTCTCAAGTTTTTTCGTACGATGGAAGCCATGTTCAGGCTCCCTCTCCACAATCAAGAAAGTGGTAGAACGATTCTTTCATGATCCGAAAACTCCGGCCTATTTTGATAACGTGAAAGGGGCCTCCGCTTTTATACGCACGATCTACCATGTTGTATGCAGCGGACAGGCTGATACCCAGAATCTTTGCGGTGTCCTCTACACGCAGGGTGATACATTCCGAGGATTCTGTTGTGTGTTTTTCTTTCATGGTGGTTCCTCCTTTACAAAACGAGCAAAATATTTTGTGCAGTCCACAGATGTGTGGAATGGCTATATTATAACACATAAACTCTGGAATGTCAAGGTGATTTTTATGATTTTTGAAGAAAAAACAAGTTTAAGTGATGAAAACAGAGGGACAACAGGAAAAAAACTGCGAAAAATACGTGTGAGGAAGAAACTCCAGGCACAGGAATTAGCGAAGCAGTGTAATACCACGAAAACTGCAATCAGCAACTACGAAATGGAAATCAGACAAATTAGCAATGATAAGATCAAGGCTTTTGCAGCTGCATTAGGCGTTTCTGTCCACGCACTGTATGATTACCATTTAAGAGATGAACTTGACATGCTGTTCTCTCTGTTTGAGATGGAAGAATATGGTGCTGTAGTGCCATTTTCTGATAATGAAAACGGGAATACCGGTGTGCTCACACATCACCCGATCTTGAAGGCTGCAATTCAGGAATGGACTGATTTCAATATGCAATACCAAAACGGTGAGATTTCGGATGATGATTATCAGAACTGGAAGGATAGTTTCCCGTCGGGTTCTGAGAATTTACCATCACAGAGTAACAGTTCTTCTGCTGACGAAGGCGATACCACTTCTCATCCCGATTCAAAAACAGATGGACTGAGACGAAAGAACTTGTTATTATTCCAATCGCTGGAAAGCCGGTTTCTCTCCATTACACATGCGCAGGAAGTTTCGTTGGAAATGCAGGAGCGAATTTGCAGCTATGTCAATTGCTCTATCGAATTCCTGAATGATAGAAGCTGTGTCAAGTATACTCCAAATGGACCCCATCTCTCAGACGTATCAGATGACGGGAACGTTTTGTTTGATATCTTAGATATCATGGATAAGCATACTGACACTGAGTCTTATAGAACGATCCAGATACAGCTTTCCCGCATCGTTTTATATCATCTTGCCCAGAAGGGGTTCCTTACGAAAGTGCTCCGGGCAAAAGAGCTACCTCAACAAAAGACAGACTATTTGTTTGAGGGCGTGAAGCCAAGGTTCAACACATATGCATTCGGGTATTTTTACTCAGAACTTGCTGTGATCCGCAAGCTGACAGGGCTGTCGTATCAGGAAATGTTTATGGGGAGCGGGAAAGAACAGCACTAAGACGCCGCACCCTTTGCAATCACTGAAAACATGAGCGTACAGAGGTCTTATACTTGCCTCTGTGCGCTTTTCGTTATAATTGTATTGCTGGATGCAAGAAATCTATTCATTCACCTCACGGATGTTTCATACTCCACATAACAAAAATATTTTCAAAAACCTATTGACAAATCAGATCAGTTGTGCTATACTATACTTGTAACGTTACATATTTGACATGACAAATAAAAGGAGATAGAGCATGAAGCTGAATCAGATCGCTTCCGTGAGAACAGGCCTTGTCCTCTCTCGAAAAGAAGCCAAAAATACCGACGAATTCTTTGAATACCGACAACTGAATCTGAAATCCGTCACAGATCAAGGAACAATCTGCCTGGACGAAACCATCCGGTTTTGTGCGGTGGAGGAATTATCCTCCAATTACCTCACGCAAGCCGGTGATGTGATCGTCAAACTATCAGACCCGTATACAGCCGTTTATATCACGGCGGAGTATGCCGGGCTTGTTGTGCCGTCGCATTTTGTCATCATCCGTGCAGAGGCAGAACAGGTGCTTCCGCAGTACCTCGCATGGTATCTGAGCAAGGATCGCATCAAAAAAGCCTATAACATGAGTTGCGCCGGGATGCTCAAACAAATCAAACCGACGACGATCGCCGAGACTGAGATCCGGCTGCCATCGCTGGAGCGGCAAAGGCAGGTCGTTGAGCTGTATGAGATAACAAGGAAGGAACTGCAATTACTGGAGCAGCTACAGCGGCAGAAGGAAGCCTATTATAAGGCATTGATCAATCAAATCAACAGAATGTGAGGTAACCATCATGACAACGAAAAACGATATCGAAAAGGTGCTCTGGAGCGCCTGCGACAGCTTCCGCAACAAGATTGACAGTTCCCGTTACAAGGACTATATCCTGGCGATGCTGTTTGTGAAGTATCTGAATGACGTATACAAAGAGACTCGTGAGCGGTATATTGAGGAATACGGTGGCAACATGACCCGTGTGGAGCGTGCCATGCGCAATGAGCGCTTTACGCTGACGGAGACATCCGCTTTTGACTATCTCTATGAGAACCGGACGGATCCGGAGATCGGGCAGATGATCAACATTGCGCTGGCGGAGATTGAAAACAATAACAGCGAGAAGCTGCGCAATGTGTTCCGGGCGATCGACTTCAATTCAACCGTGGATTTCGGCGAGACTGCGGATAAGAACGCCATTCTCCGGAACCTGCTCGAAGACTTCCACGGGCTGGATCTGCGCCCGTCTCAGCTCGACAGCACGGATATCATCGGCGATGCGTATGAATACATGATCGCCAACTTTGCTTCGGATGCAGGCAAGAAGGGCGGCGAGTTCTTCACGCCCAGCCAGGTTTCCAGGCTCGTGGCTGAGCTGGTTTCTCCGCAGGAAAATGAGCGCATCTACGACCCGACCTGCGGCAGCGGCGGTCTGCTGCTGAAGGCGTTCAGTAAGGTTCCGTCGCACAAGGTCGCTGTCTACGGGCAGGAGGTCAACAACCAGACGTGGGCGCTGTGCAAGATGAACATGTTCCTGCATGGCGTGGATGATGCGGTGATCTGGCAGGGGGATACGCTTGCCAATCCGCAGAATATCAAGGATGACAAGCTGATGAAGTTCCAGTGTGTGGTGGCTAATCCGCCGTTTTCGCTGGATAAATGGGACAGCGGTTTCCTCTCCGGAATGACGGGTGAGGAGAAGAAAAAGGAGAAGATGAACGCTTCTCTCGACCCGTTCGGGCGCTTTGCATGGGGTGTGCCGCCGGCTTCCAAGGGAGATTATGCATTTGTGCTGCACATGCTGCACAGCCTGGACGAGACCGGCCGCATGGCGGTCGTGCTCCCGCACGGCGTGTTGTTCCGGGGTGCGAGTGAGGGCAAGATCCGCCGGGAGATCATCGAGTTCAATCTGCTGGATGCCGTGATCGGTCTGCCGGCGAATCTGTTCTATGGTACGGGCATTCCGGCTTGTGTGCTGGTGTTCAAAAAGGGCAGAACCACAAGCGATGTGCTGTTCATTGATGCGAGCGGCGACGGGAATTATGAGAAGGGCAAGAACCAGAACGTGCTCCGGGACTGCGACATCGAGCGCATTGCAGAGACCTACCGCAAGCGTGCTGTTGTTGAGAAATACAGCTATCTTGCGCAGAAAGAGGAGATCGTCGAGAATGACTATAACCTCAATATTCCCCGCTATGTCGATACATTCGAGGAGGAAGAACCCGTCGATATTGATGCAGTGCGGGCGGAGATCGCTGCGACAGAGCAGGAAATTGCGGCAGTGCAGGCGAAGATGGATGCGTTTTTGAAGGAGTTGGGACTGTGAGGTGCAGTTATGAATGAGGAACTGAAAAAACGGATTGCGCAGATCAACGCCGGCACCGCCCCAGAAGGATATAAGAAGACAAAACTCGGCATTATACCGGTGGAGTGGGAACTGTATAGGCTAAGTGAAATCACAGAGGAGCTTACTGAAAAAGCAGGAAATAACGAGTATGAGACTTTGAGCATTTCAGCAGGAATAGGATTTGTAAATCAGGCAAATAAGTTTGGAAAGGAACTGTCGGGAAAACAATACGAAAAGTACATCGTGTTGCATAGAGGTGATTTTTCTTATAACAAGGGCAATTCCAAAAAATATCCGCAGGGATGCATATACCAGCTTAATGATCGGGATTCCGCCGCTGTTCCTAACGTGTTTGAAAGCTTTAGATTGATACACGGCGCTAATGATTATTATGAGCAGTTGTTCATTAGCGGTTTCTTGAATTGTCAATTGTTCGCAAAAATAAACCACGGTGTTCGGGATGATGGATTACTAAATCTAAAGGGGGAGGACTTTTACAGTTGCTATATTCCTTCCCCCCCTCTCCCCGAACAACAAAAAATCGCCGAAATCCTCACCACGCAAGACAAGCTGATCGAATTACAGGAACAGAAAATCGAGCAGCTCAAAGCTCTGAAAAAAGCCTATCTGCAAAAGATGTTTCCGAAGAAAGGGAGCAGATATCCTGAACTGCGGTTTAAGGGGTTTATGGATGCTTGGGAACAGCGTAAGTTGGGCGAGTGCGTAACATTTCTTGATACAATGAGAAAGCCGTTGAAAGAAAGCGAAAGAGAAAAAGGCATCTATCCTTACTATGGAGCATCGGGAATCGTTGATTATGTGAGCGATTATATTTTTGATGAGGAACTTGTATTACTAAGTGAGGACGGTGCAAATATCACAGATAGAAATTACCCTGTTTGCTTCTTAGCTTCGGGAAAATACTGGGTTAATAACCACGCTCATGTATTAAAAGTGAACGCAGCAAATGAAAATAATTTCATTTGCAATTCACTTGAAAGAATGGATTTCACACAGTACAACTCAGGAATGGCGATGCCAAAATTGAATAAAGATGTGTGTTATAATATCACGTTATTCTGCCCTGTTTATGAAGAACAAAAGCAAATCGGTGATTTTTTCCGCCACCTCGACTCCCTTATCACCCTTCATCAGCGTAAGCTCGAACAGGAAAAGCAGAAGAAAAAAGCCCTCATGCAGCTACTCTTAACAGGAAAGGTCAGGGTGAAACCATGAACCAGAACGCCTACCTCGAAGATGTCATCAGCAAGAACCCGGCGCTGGAACTGCTGCAGCAGCTCGGCTATACCTATCTGTCTCCTGCCGACTGTGAAGCGCAGCGGGACGGGCTATACAATGTCGTGCTCCGGGATGTTCTCCGCACACAGCTCGGCAGGCTGAACCGCTACTCGTTCGGCGGGACGGAGCATACCTTTTCTCCGGAGAATATCGAACGTGCCGTGGATGAGATCGACGAACCGCTGGCGGGAAATCTGGTCGTTTCCAGCGAGAAGATCTACAACGATCTCATGCTCGGCCGCAGCTATCCGGAAACGCTCGCTGACGGGCGTACCATGAATTTCAATCTGCGGTACATCGACTGGGACGATCTCTCCAACAATGTCTTTCATGTGACAGAGGAGTTCACTGTCCACAGCGCCGACCGGCAGCACGACACACGGCCGGATATTGTGCTGTTCGTCAACGGCATTCCCTTTGCTGTGATCGAGTGCAAGGCACCGACCGTCTCCGTGGAACAGGCGGTCGAGCAAATGATCCGCAACCAGAAGCCGGATTACACGCCGCAGCTTTTCAAGTTCACGCAGATCGTGGCGGCGGCAAGCAAGAATTTCTTCAAATATGCCACGACCGGAACGCCCAAGAAGTTCTGGAATGTCTGGCGTGAAGAGGACACCGAATGGCGTGACGGGCTGCTGGAACAGTATATCACCGGCCGCAGCATCACGGCACAGGACAGGGATATTGTGTCCCTCTTTGCGCCGCAGCGGCTTATGGAACTGACAAGGTATTTCATTGTGTACGATGCGAATATCAAGAAGATCTGCCGGCATCAGCAGTTTTTCGCCATCCGCAGCATCATCCGGACGATCAACACCGATGACGAGAACGGCAACCGGCAGAGCGGTGTCATCTGGCACACGCAGGGCAGCGGCAAGTCCCTGACGATGGTCATGCTGGCGAAGTATATTCTCATGGAACTGCATCGCTGTCACCCGAAGGTCATCATCGTGACCGACCGGAAGGATCTGGATAACCAGATCGCCAAGACCTTTGCGCACACCCGGCTTTCTCCTGCCAAAGCGACGACCGGAAAGCATCTTGTCGAGCTGATCCAGAGCAACAAAGCGGACGTTGTGACGACGATCATCAATAAATTCAATACCGCCGAAAACCAGAAGGTTAAGATCACAGACCGCAATATCTTTGTGCTCGTCGATGAGAGCCACCGCAGCAATTACGGTTCGCTTGCCACGAAAATGCGGACGGTGTTCCCGTGCGGGTGCTATATCGGCTTCACCGGTACGCCGCTGATGAAGAAGGAGAAATCGACCGTCGGCAGATTCGGCGACTATATCCACAAGTACACCATCAAGGACGCTGTCGATGATAAAGCGATCGTCCCGCTGCTGTACGAGGGACGGTTTGTTGATCAGAAGGTGGATGAGGAGAATATCGACCTCTGGTTTGAAAAAACCACCCGCCGCCTGAATGAGCGGGAACGGGAGGACTTGAAGCAGAAGTGGAGCAGCATCAAGCGGCTGACCTCCACCGATGCCCGTATCAGGAGAATTGCGCTGGACATTGAGGAGCACTTCACGGACAGCGTGAAAAATACCGGCATGAAGGCTATGCTGGCGACGAATTTCAAGCGGGACGCAGTGCGTTATCTGGAGGTGTTTGAGCAGCTCGGAACGCTGAACTGTGCCGTGGTGATCTCGTCACCGGATATGCGGGAGGGCGAGGACGATGTGCTGTCTGAGACAGACAACAAGGTTATTGCGTTCTGGAATAAGATGATGCAGCAGTACGGCGATGCGGATACCTATGAAGAAACCGTCAAGAACAAGTTCTGTGACGGCGAGATTGATATTCTGATCGTTTGCAGCAAGCTGCTGACCGGATTCGATGCACCGATCTGTCAGGTACTCTATATCGACAAGGAGCTGAAAGAGCACGGACTGTTGCAGGCAATAGCCCGCACCAACCGACTTTATGAGGGCAAAGACTTCGGATTGATCGTCGATTACAGAGGACTGATCCAGAAACTCGACACAGCGATGAACATGTACAGCGGCGCAGGACTGGAGAACTTTGAGGGCAGCGATCTGTCCGGTGCGATCGTGGATGTGATAACAGTTGTCGGAGAGCTGCGGGAGGCGTATTCGCAGCTTTGTGATCTGTTCATTGGAGTTACGAACAAGGAAGATGCCAATGCCTATGAGGACAAGCTGGCGGACGAGGATCTGCGGAAGGATTTCTATGCGCTGCTCTGCCGCTTTGGAAAGGCACTTGCGATCGTTGTCAATTCTGAGAAGGCATATGCGGCTGTTCCAAGCGAGGAGATCAAGAAATATAAGGCAGCGTTTATCCTGTTTTCCAAGATCCGGAAATCCGTGAAGATCCGTTATGCCGATGCCATCGACAACAAGGAATATGAGCCGATTATGCAGAATCTGCTTGACCAGAATCTATCTGTGACCGGGCTGAAAATTGTCACAGCACCAGTGGATATTCTCGATTCTGACGGATTGGAGGAGCAGCTCAAGGAGCTTGGCACTGCAAGGGCGAAGGCGGATGCCATTCGTTCCAGGATGACAAAGAGCATTTCAGAGAAGTATGACGAGAACCCCGCCTATTACGATGCGTTCTCCAAGAAGATCAAGGAAGCCCTGGAACTGTACCGGAATCAGGTCATCAGCGAAGCCGAGTATCTTGAAAAGATGACGAAGATCATGGAAGAATACCGCAGCGGCAAGACGGAGCTCACCTATCCGGAGCGGATCAAGAACAATGTTCATGCACAGGCTTTTTACGGTGTTGTCACTGCAATTCTCGATGAAGTGCTTTCCGTTTCCGACAACCGGAATATTATTGCCGATCTTTGCGCCGACATCACGGACAGCATCAAGGAATACAGCAAGGTGGACTGGACTTCCAATATTGACATTCACAAGAAGATCAATCATGCACTGGATGATCTGCTGTATGATTACAGCGATCAAAACGGATGGAATCTGAGCTTTGAGATCATGGACAAGATCATTGACAATGTAAAAACCATCGCACTCAGGAGGTTTTGATGAAAGCCATATCTACCGAAATCAGAACCATTGACACAAGCAGCGGAACGATCCGCTACACCTTCGAACGCAAGGAAATCAAGAATATCAATCTGCGGATACGGCATGATGGGCAGGTGTTTGTTTCGGCACCGGACAGCGTTTCGCAGACGACGATTGATGCATTTGTGGCCGGCAGGAAAGACTATATCTTCCATACCATAGCCGACTTTCAGCAACAGGATGTTCCTTGTTCGGAAATGCAGTATGTCAGCGGGGAAAACGTCACATTTCTGGGAAAGAATCTGCGGATCAAGGTTGAAAAAGACAGCCGGGAATATGTGAGCAGCGACGGCATTTATGTGTTCATTCATGTAAAACGTCCTGACTACTATAACCGGAAAAAGAATCTGCTGAACAGTTGGCTGGATGAGCAGCGCAGGGCTGTTTTTGGAGAGATCATGCAAGACGCACACAACAGATTTACAGCCTATCATGTTGCTCTTCCCGAATTAAGGCTGCGGAACATGACGTCTCGCTGGGGCAGCTGCCAGCCGAAACAGGGTATTATCACGTTGAACAAGCGTCTGATCGAAGCGCCGAAAAGCTGCATTGAGTACGTTGTTTTCCATGAGCTCTGCCATTTTGTACATCCAAATCACTCCAAGCAGTTTTATACCCTTTTGCAGGTAATGCTGCCGGATTGGAGGGAGAGGAAAACTCTTTTGGAAAGATGTGTGGCGATATAGTGTGAAACAAAGCAAAGGCTTTCCCGAGGAATTGAAATCCGGGGAAGCCTCTGCTTTTCCATATACATATTACATTGCGCTTGGTTTGCTCGTTAGCGCATTGTTGACCTTGTCGGTAAAGTCGATGATCTCCTGCTTGAACGCCTTTGCGGTCGTTTCGCCGAGATCGGTTTTTCCCATCTGCTTTTCGAGCATGTTCAGCAGATTGGCATAATAGCCGCTACCTCTTTCCACATTGCGGGCTCTTTGCCAATAAGTCTCGGTAAGCGCTTCTCTACAGCAGCTTCCCGCAAGAGATCGTACATTTTTTATCATTTGCTCATATGCAGTATCTACGATCGTTTTACACCAGCGAATATAACTCAATATATCCTCGGGAGTAGCTTCACATTCCCCCAGCTCTTTGATATAATCAAGGATCTGTTGCTTTTTGGATGCGCATTTTCCTTTAAAGTTTTTTTCGCAGAATGCAGCATATTCGTAATATGCATTCGCATTATAAAAAACTCCTTTTCGGTTGACCATGGCTCTTGCACTGTTCCATTTGATATCAGAACGGATCTTAAAGTGATCCCACCAGAAGAGTTCCTCAAAGTCTTTCAGCGCCGGATTACTATCCTCAAACAACTCTGTGATTTCTCTCTGCATAGTATCGCTGAGCGCGGTGATCTTTGCAGTGATCTCGCGCTGTTTAGCATCAAACGCACGGCTTTTTGCAGGCGTGGAAAGAACCTCGACCCTTTGCTTGATATCTTCTTCCAGATGCTCCGCTTCCTCCGAAAGTGCCTGCCGATGATGAGCAATGATCCTGGCCAGATGCGCTGTGATGCGCTCACGCTCGCTGTCTCGGATGGACGGATCGAAGTACGTAACGATTTTTCTGTGCTTCCTTCCGCCAGCAGGCTGTTTCTGGTGTTCGATCCCCTCATAAGAATCCACGAACAGCGTGTTCTCCAGACGATAGTTGAGCGATTCGCTTTTGATCTTCCGTTTCAGCTCACTGAGCTTGATCCGCTCACCTTTCTCAGGATCGCCGTCAGCATCGTTCACGTCTGCCAATGCACCATTCTTGTCCTTGACCAGCAGGAAAACACGGTCGATCGTATCTTTCTGCTCCTTATCGACCCATTCCGACAGGATCCTGCGCTGCATCTCTCCCGGAAGCGCATTCACATCATCAAGGACCAAACAGATTGTGTCAGGCTCAGAAAGATACTCTCTCAGATCCTCCCGCGCTCTTCCATCATAACCACGTGTGTCGATCACTTCGGAAATAAACTCGGGCAATTCAAATGCAATGTCATCAGGATCCAGAAGCACATCGATCTGCGCCGGAAGGCAGACACGCTCCGCTTTTCCCTTGTTGATCGCAGTAAATGTTTTTTGCAGCCACGTCTTAGCATCCTTGCCATCCGGGAGAAGAAACTCAGTCTCTGTCCGAAGGTCGATATCGATCTTCTCGAGGATCTCGTCCACAAAGCTTTCAAAATCATCCCGGGTATGATCCTGCGCAGCTTCATTGATCATCTCTTCAGCGGAATCATACCCCAGCATGTTCCGGATGATCCGCTCATACTCAATGCTTGGATCCCGGTCTCTGGCTGCTTTTTCATCCTCCGGTTTTTCATATTTCACGGGGAATGCCTGCGACCAGATATAGGCACAGTAATCACGGATCAATTCCATCTGCTGTTCAACATCCAGCGGATGAACGACCAGTGCCGTATGATCTGCTTTCCGGATGTGTACTTCCGCTGCTGTTGTCCTTCCGGAACCAATGTCCAGCAGCTCGAAGTGTTCAAAGGGATCGCCGGCTACTATGTCCTTCGTCAGACCCAGGTAATTGCAGATTGTGGTCGTTTTACCACTGCCCGGTTTTCCGATGAATACCAGGCGATACTGCGGTATCTCCAGCTGTGTTTTGATCTGGTCGATCCTCTCAAAGATCACTTCGTATGCCTTTTGATCTGTCAACTGCTCCAGTTTACCCCTGTACTCAAAAATGGAATTGAAATCTACCATTTTTCGCACCTCCTTTGTTGTTGATATAATATCAGTTTTTAGCGATCTTGTCAATTGCAATAGTGTTACAAATTAGTGACAAAACGGTAACAAAGATAATGCATTTTGGCTATATATAGACATTTACGATGTGCTTCCGCTATTGCTCGAGATTCCATGTAATCAATTATATGATTATAATAGTATAATATTATTTATATAGTTTTTCATAGAGTCAACTCCAAAGAATGAGCAGTGTTATGTGCCGCGAATTCTTTTCTTGATGCAATAGCGAGAACGTACGTTCTCTGTTACAACATGATGAAACAAAAAAGAAGTAACACAAAAACCAACACCCCCTTGCCGTAGAATGCACCTGCAGCAAGGGGGCAGTTAGGATTCACATATCTTCCAATACATTGTTTGAGCTGAGCCAACTCGCTTTATCCGACCAACCTCATAATAATTCCTTGTGGTACGTGCAATTGTTATTAAGCTCCGCCTTTATAACGATTTACTCAAGTATCCTTCCTGTCACTTCCTTCATCACAGCATAAAACCGCCACACCCTTGTCAACGTTGTCAGCAACGTATCTTCCCTTTTTATTCTCACTTAAAATATTCATCCACTATATGGTCCAGCCGAGATTTGATCACATCAAAATCCACGTTCAGATCCAATGTCTTTGCGCCGATCCAGTTGTGTCCGATCACAAACGGCGCCCCTTCCGGGAACACTTCATCTTCCGTTTTGGCATAGAGCAGAAGTCCCGATACATTACCGGTATTCGCCTTATCCATATTCTTGACATAGGCAAAGATCTGGTACAGATGCGCAGACCGCAGGGTTTCCTTGGAATAGCTCTGGATCATCGACTTTCCGTAATATTTGGTATCAATGATCAACGTCTTTTCACCCTTGGTCAGGACGACATCCGTCTCCATCCTGGGGAGGAACTGAATCATAGTCTCATCTGGCGCTTCCGTATGATTCCAGTCGATCTGTTTGGCAGCAGGACGAAGATCAGAATGATGCTCCTTGTAATAAGCGAGAACAAAGCGTTCAAATAGCTTTTCCATATGCTCATCCGAAAACGCCATCAGCTTATAACTCCCGTCCTCGGTCGTTTGCAGCATACCGCTGAGCACCAGATAGCAGATATTCAGCAGCAGCTCATAATTCCGGTTGCTGCGTTGGTAGATCAGCCGCTTCCACGGGATGTGATCGGGCTGGATCAGCTTCACATTGCCGAAAAACACGAGCCGTTTTCTGAGCTTCTCCTTCTGCTTTTCATCCACGTCTTTTGCAACGACCAGCTGGTGCATGGTCGTTTTGAGGATGCGATTATACAGATTGTCCTCGGAGAATTCATCGAATTCGCAGGAGAGCCGGCATTTCTGCTGCATCTCCAGGCGCATGGTCTCGCTGATGTTCAGCTTGCCGCGCATCACCGAAAGCTCCTCCTGCTGCGGCACATACTCCCGGTACAGGCCTTGCTTGATCTGCCGTGCCACGCCCTTTTCGAGGATTGCCGCAAAGAGGTCGTGGATCTTCTCAAACTTCTCGGCGGTGACTTTTTTATAGTCGTCCTGTCTCAGGATCCGGAACGCATAGGACAGCATGTAGTAGATGTTTTGGATGAAAATACCCTTATCATTCGTCATGGAACACACCACGCAGATTCTTTTCCCAGGTATCAAGGGAACTCTTGTCGTCAAACCAGTACTCACGCAGCAGCGGGAGAATGTCGTATTCCACGATCGAGCGCAGATGCTCCTCCGTACAGGTATCCGGCGTTAGATTGCAGAAATAGCTGTGCCCGATGCAGAACCCGGCACCGAGTGAGCTGTCCTTTTCAATGGCATCATTGAGCAGGCGCATCTGGTCGATCAGTCTGGTGAATATCTCGCTTTGCAGGCCGTCGCAATAGCTCTGGAAGCTGTTTTCTGCCCATGCGCTGCCGAATGCCGGCTCCATCTCGAAGAAGCTGAACCGACGGCGGAGGGCATAGTCGATCATGGCAAGGCTGCGGTCGGCCGTGTTCATCATACCGATGATGTACAGATTTTTGGGCACGGAAAACGGCTTCTCGCTGTAGACCGGCTTCATAGCGCACGCCTCGCCGCGCTTGTCCGCTTCGATCAGCATGAGCAGCTCGCCGAAGATCTTGCTGAGGTTGCCGCGGTTGATCTCGTCGATGATGAAGAAATAGTCCCTGTTGGGATCGTTGCGGGCGACATCGCAGAAGCGGTAGAATACGCCCTCATGCAGCGTAAATCCGCTGCCTTCCTTCGGACGGTAGCCCATGATGAAATCCTCGTAGGAATAGCTCTGGTGGAACTGGATGAATTCAATGCGGCTGTCGTCCTTTTCGCCCATCATCGCCCATGCAAGCCGTCTGGCAGTGTAGGTCTTGCCTACGCCGGGAGCGCCCTGGAGGATGATGTTTTTCTTATTCCGGAGCAGCGTGGTCAGGGTGGTGTATTGAGCGGCGGGCATGTAGATGTCGTGAAGGAAGTCATATTGGGTGTAGGGTTTGATTCTCTTAGTATAGAATGCAGTCAGGTCAATTGTCGGTATAGGTTCTCCCTTACGCTCGGCTGCTTTGATAATGACCCATTTCCGGATGATCTTTTCCGCCAGATCTTCGGTCATCATGATCGTTTTTCCCAGATCTGCTAGCTTCCAGATTCCGTCTGGAGCGTTACTATCTAAAAAGCCTTCATAATTCAGATAGTTTCTTGCCCAGTCGATATCATTCAGCACCTGACTTTGACCGGATTTATTCTTCTTTTGCATTTCTTCATCAGAAATAGGATATGTTTTGACAATGTGTTCGTGGACTTCCGTTCTTCTTGCTTCTCCATTGAGTTTCAGCAGCACTTCTATAATCGGACTGAACCATTTTTTGATTTTAGAGTCGGATTTAAATTCGATGATTTCATCCTCGGTAAAGATTTTGGCATCGTTTTTGAATTCTGGGAGCTCATCGAAGCCCACGAGTTTTAATAGCTTTTGTACATAGTCAGGATAAAACGTAATTTCTGTCAAGGTTTTCAAAACTGCTTTGCCCGGATGGTTCCATACGCCCTTCTTTGTCCAGTTTACCCTACGGATATGCTTGTACATATCTCTTGTAGTATCGTATTCATAATCAGATTCCACGACACCGCATCCAACAATGAACTGAGATCCTTTTTTACAGAAGACAATATCACCCGGTTTCATGACATTGACAAAATTCCAAAGTGCCAAAGTATCATTCGGATACGATTTATCAGTTTCATTGCTTTGCTGTAGCTTATTCTGTATCTCTTCTGCACTATGGTATTGACGTAGATCATCTATTTCGTGCCATCCAAGAGCCATGATGCCCTTTTCATAGAACTCGTCCCACATAGAGGCATTGCGACCAGGTGCATAAATCCAATAATGTGGACTATCGGCATTTATCTTATTCTGTCCCAACAATTCCAACGCCTCTTTCAATTCGTCCCTAAGCCTCCAAATATACACGCCTGCATTCTCTTCCCCCGCATCTTTTCCGCGATACAGGATCGGCCACCATTTTGCATTTTCGCTGCTCTCTTTTTGAATCAGAGGACACCCTGTTCTACGATGAATTCTCTTAGCCAGTTTTGTGGAAACAATATTATAAAACCCCGGATCTTCGCCGTATTCTCTTGACAACTCCTTACAGGTCGCCTGACCGCCGATATCATACAAGCATTGTACAACAAACATGCTTTTTTCGTCAAACACCTCTGTATCAGCAAGCAGATCCCGCCAGTTTTTGACGGATAATCCCGGTGTGTATTCCTCCGGAGACGGGAACCACTCCTCCTCGTCATGGCTTTTGCGATACTTCCAAGCACAAAACGAAAACGACGGGAAATCCTGATAGGGAAGCTCGTCCTGCTGAATGGCATCCTGAAAGAGATCGCAGAACGAGAGATAAACAGCACCATCCAGTTGCTTGTTAAAGTTCTTCTTTTTCACCATATTCTGGCGGATAAACGAAACCACCTGCGGCGGCGTGTCCGGTGATGCAAGCAAGTAATTCTGATTCGTTCCGTCCAGATTCACGAACGTATGCGGACGTACCCAGAACAGCCCCATTGTCAGCTTTGCAAGCCCGACACTCGTCTGCCGAATCACAGTGTTAAACAGATGACTGAAATGCTCCTTTCCTTCACCATGATCTGCATAGTCTAGAGCAGCAGAAAATAGCGCCCACAGATTGTCGATGTCCTGATCGCCCCGGTCATCGATAAAGCCATAAAAGACTGCCTGCATCGGATTCAGCACAGGAATCGCATAAAAATCAGCCGGAATCGGCGCCTGTACACCGAACTCCTCCGCAATGCCTGCTAAAACGGTGCTCCGCTGATTGAAGGATTTGTTGAAGAGACCAAATACGGTGAACGGGTCGATATCCGTGATCTCAGCACCAGCGCTCTCCAGTGTCGGAAGTTTAATGTCCATGCGCTCAAACAGTGCTTTGACTTTCTGGATCAGTGCAGAACGATCATCGGCGTAAGCTCTCAGCTTATCCGCAAGCTCCATATAAAACGGAATCCAGGTGAAATGCGTGTCCATGTGTGGGTTCCTCCTTTGCGCATTGGCGTTTTCGACGAAAGGCTTTCTATCATTATACCACGATTTTGTAGAAAAAGCAACACAAAGTCCCTGGTTTCTCAGTAGTTTTTCTTGCAGAACTCACATGCTTCCCACTAATTCTATCCCATCTAAAACGATTAAGCAATCATTTACAAAATGTCCATGTTCCGGAAAAACACATAGCCTGTTTTTGTCCCACCGGAAGTGCTATAATGGAAGCTAGATGACCTTAAAACTGATCAGAACGAAGTACAACCAATCCCAAACAGGAGGTGATCCCATGACGGAACTGCATTCCAAGAGACTTGTCCAGCATGATATCCTCGAGATCCTGAAGAATTACTCCGATGAAGCGCATAAGCTCTCACAGCACCGGATCCAGGAGCTGCTGGAGTCCGAGTACGGCATCAGCGTTGACCGCAAGACTGTCCGCCGGCATCTCTCTGCCCTGCGAGAGGCGGATGAGCAGCACATCTGTTACAACGAGGATATCGCGCGGACAAAGGAAGGCAAGAAGCAGAATATCCTCACGCAGTGGTACTACCGTGCCGATCTGACGGAGGGCGAGCTGCGGTTTCTCATCGACTGCGTGCTGTTCAGCGATGCGATGCCGGAGAACTACCGCCGTGATCTGATCGAAAAACTCGAAGCGATGGGCAACAAGCATTTTCGTTCCATCATCAGCAAGATCGACCTCGATGTCTACAACCGGATCGAGAACAGCGAATTCTTCCTCACGATCGAAACCATCGAAACAGCGATCGCCGAGGGCAGGAAGGTCGCCTTCCGCTACCGGGACATGGGCGTTGACAAGGCGTACCATCTCCGCACGGAAGACGACGGAACGCCCAAAGACTACGTGGTCAGCCCCTACCAGTTCATCCGTGCGAACGGGCATTCCTATCTGGTCTGCAATCTGGAAGATCATGAGGGGCTGCGGCATTTTCGTGTGGATCGGATCGTGGAGTGCATCAAGCTGAAAGATGGGCTGCGCCCGCTGCGGAAGCTGCCCGGATGGGAAGCCGGGATGCGGCTCTGCGAATATCTGACGGAGCATCCGAATCTCTGGTGCAGTAAGACAACGCACGTAAAGCTGCGCTGTCCGCAGAATCTGATGAATGACATTGTGGATTCGTTCGGCAAGGATGTCAGGATCACGCCGGAGGACAACAATATGATGCAGGTGCGCCTGCGCATTGACGAGGAAGCGATCTGCCACTGGGCGCTGCAATTTGCAGACGGCGTGGAGATCATTTCGCCGAAGCGCCTGCGGGAACGGGTGGCGGAAATGCTCCGGGAAGCACTGAAACGATACGAAAACTGACATAGGGCATTTTTGCCCAACCTGATATGTTATACTATAGCTAAGACGATAACACCGCTCATGAATAAGGAGGTATCCGGCTGAAAACATCCATTTTCTGCGATAGCAAAGAAAACCTTGCGCCGGCGGAGGTTCGGTTTCAGGCCGGCGGGTTTTAGATTGTAAAGGAGGGATTATTATGGATGAGGGAAACAATTTTACGTCTGAATTTGATGCGTTTATTATGACGCTGAATGAAGCTAAACTACAAAAGAAGTCAACGACTCTTCCCGAAGTATTTGGAATACAGTTTAAAGAAGTTTATATCACAAAATGGATCGCTTATTTTCTCGGACATCATATTTTGGGTATTAAAATGCTCAATGCTTTGTTAAATATCAATGACCAGAATATCGCAATCACCAGGATTGAAAAAGTCTATACTGAGTACATCTTTACGGATGGTCGCAGGATAGATATCCTGATCTTTGCAGATAATTATCTCATCGGAATTGAGAATAAGATTTGGTCAGGGGAGCAGGAAAACCAGACAAATGATTATATTCAAAGCATGAAAAAACTAAGCAGCGGGAAAGAAACTATTGGTGTATATCTTCATCCGGAAGAAAACAAAACAGAATCAGCCGAATTTAATAATGTAACATACCAGCAGTTCCTAAATGCGCTCTTATTCGACAATAGTGTTTCCTATGCTGAGATTGATCAATTTACATATCATTTATATGAAGAATTTAAAAGATATATTAAGGAGTGTTTGTGCATGAATTTCCCTGAAAAATCTGGTGTTGTAAAAGCATATTCAGAAGCAATTGATGTGGTAAAAAGAGCTGAATTTGAGTACAATGAATATTTGAAACAAATCAGTAAATGGCTAAATGATGAATTGGAAAAACAAAGTCATGGTTTATTCCGTGGAGAAGCAATTAAGAATAATTACTGGATCATCATTATGGATGAAAGATGGAGGAACCTTGATTTCCATTTTGAAGTACTCTGGGATGAAAAGGCGATTTGTGATAACAATACGGTGAGACTTGAGGTGCATCTTGAGGATTTCACCGTAATTGCCAAAAAGAGAGATAACACAAAAATATTGGAATGCTTCGGAGAAAACTATACTAAAAGAGGAGCAGATAACCCATTATACCGAGTTGACTTTAGTTGTGATTTTAGCACTGAAGAAGAATCCAAAAACACAATTAAAAGAATTGTATATGAGCTTTCACGTGGAACATTTGCTGAATATGCTCAGAAAGCAAACAAGTATCTTGAAATGACTGTATAAAAGGAGGCCAATAATATGCCCACCCTCAACATCCACGGCTACAACGGCACCCCGCAGAATGCCGCCTGTGCCGCATTGAAAGCAAACGGCTGCGATGCGATCATCGCACCAGCCATCGACTACGATGCAGAAACACCCGCCGCCATTCTTGAGCGGCTGCGTGCGATCATCCGGGAGGGGCAGCCCGACCTGCTTGTCGGCACGTCCCTCGGCGGCTTTTTTGCAGCGGTGCTGTCCGCTGAGACACATCTGCCTGTGATCCTGGTCAATCCCTGTCTCTTGCCGTTCCTGCATCTGCCACGGCTTGGATTCCAAGGCGATATCCGGCCGTTTATCCCGCTGTTCGGGAGCCTGTCCGGGCTTGACCGGGATAACGTGAGCTGCATCGTGGGCGATGCCGATGAGATCATCGACACCCATGATTTCACGGAGCACTTGCTATATAATGCCCGCTTTCGCAGGATCCCCGGCGGAAAGCATTCTGGTGCAACGCTGCCGCTGCCGGACTATTTCCGGGACATGCTGCACTATTACAATGAGATCCTGCCGAGGAAAGAGCTTGCGGAATCCGTGCCGTTCAACCTGTTTGACGAGGATTGAGGGGGATGAAAATGCACGTTCTCAACCTCCACGGCTACCGGGGCTGGCAGCATAATTTCGCCTATGAAGCGCTCATAGCGAATGGCTGCCAAGTGATCTCCCCCGCCATCGACTATGATTCTACATCGCCCGAAACGATACTCGATGATCTGCGCCGCATCGCCAGACAGGAGCAATTCGGGCTTGTCGTCGGAACAAGTCTCGGCGGCTTCTTTGCGGCGGCACTGTCGGCGGAGCTTTGCATTCCGGTCATCCTCGTCAATCCCTATCTGATGCCGTTTCTGTCGGATGCGGAACATGCGAAGGCATACACGGCGATCTTCGGCCGGCTTTCCATGCTGGATCGTGATAATGTCAGCTGCATTGCCGGCGAAGCGGATGCGGGAGATGATTCGTTTGCACTGTTGCGAAATTTGGCAAGAAATGAGCGGTTCTGCATCGTACAGGGCGGACAGCACTCCGGCGGGACACTGCCACTGAAGACGTATTTCGGGGAGATGTTGGGGTATTACGGCTTTGCAGAACCGAATGATTGTTTGCATCTATAAGGAGTGAGCCCATGACCGTATCCATCTATTCCCGCCCCGCCATCGAGCAGCTCATTGCAGAGGGCAGATTCCCTGAAAACACTGCTGTCATCACGTTCTACGATCCTGCAATCAAGCGGATCGACAAGAACTACACGCATGTCGATTACAGCGGTGTCTGCCGGAGTGTCTTCTACAGTGAGCTGGACGACCTCGATCCGGAGGTGCTGGAAGCCAAGGGGTATACCTATGATACGTACTTTCCCGAGGCTGATGAGATAGCGATGTTCATTATTAAAGCCTACATGAACGGCAAGGATATCATTTGTCAGTGCGAATACGGTCAGAGCAGAAGTGCGGGCTGTGCTGCTGCCATTTTGGAGTATTTTTATCAGAATGGTATTTCTGTATTTGCAGATTATCATTACTATCCGAACCAGGTCGTGTATCATAAGATATACGATGTCTTAGAAAGGCAGAAACGCTATTATGATAACAAATGCTATTTCGCTGCCGATGCAATGATCCTAAAAAAGCATATAGATCAATTACAGCTTCCGGAATCGCTTCTTGCCGATTATCAGCCTGAGAACAGCCATTCAGCTGTAGACCTCAGAACTGAGCTCGAAATGCATTTAGCAGACCGGAAACTGCTTTACCACACACAGGAAGAAATCATCAATGCCCTGCTGAATGATAAACAGCCCGTTTACGCTTCATTTAGCGCATCTGCGCTTTTTTATCTGTATTTCGGATGGTATCCTGACGGTATAGGTACACATTTCAGATACGGATGTGAGACAATACCGGTTTACATGTATTTCAATAAATATTACTACAATACAGCAGAACACAGACTGCCTGTTCATCGCAGTACAATCGAAGGCAAAAACGTATACAGATTAGGTTCAAGAGGGCATTTCAAATCGCTATCATTTTTAGGTAAGCTATCATGGGACAGCAAACGGAAAATGATAGACGCAGAACCGCTGTTCATCACAAATCTTGAACCATAACGGAGGGCAATAACAGTGACTGTAAGCATCCACTCCAGAAAAAGCGCGGAAGCCCTCATCCGCTCCGGATATTTTCCGAAAAACACCGCAGTGATCAGCTTCAATGATCCGCTGTCTGTGGCAGGAGCAGAGTACAAGCCTGTGGATTATTCCGGTGTGACAGCGCAGGTGTTCCGCATCATGCTCCCTGATCTGGACTGGTATGCCTATCCGCCAACGGATCGTTTACAGGGCGGTATGCTCCCTGATGCGGATGGGCTTGCGAAGTTCATTCTTGATGCAGCAGTACACAGGCGGGACATCCTCTGTCAGTGTGAGTATGGCAAGAGCCGGAGTGCAGGCTGTGCGGCGGCGATCCTGGAATATTATTCTCAAAACGGGAAATGTATCTTTTCGGATCCACGCTATTATCCGAATCATCTGGTATATGACGAGGTGCTCCGTGCGCTGAGATCATCGAAGAAGGGAGAGCACTCATGAAAAAAGGTGTATTCTGGCTGATCGGCGGTGAGCTGCTCACAGTCCCGTTCGATGGATCGCACAGTGAGGGCATCGCCAAATCCGGCGACACCTACAACCACCAGAAGCTTTGGGAGCATGTCCGGCCGAAGGGCTGCCGCTGTGCATTCGACTACTATCCCCGGGGACGGGTGGATATCAACAACAAGGGCAATGCTGTGATCTACATGAGTCCGCATATCGGGAGCGAGTATCTGGGCGAGATCCTGCGGGATTTTGAAATAGAAGGTTCGTGTCAGATCCGCTTTGATCACAGCAGGCATTATCATTGTGCAATGGATCATGAAGAATGAAAGGGAAAGCTGCTGTCAAAGGAGGGATTGCTATGGCGAATATCACCGATCTGAGCAAAACAAGATACTGCAAGGGCGTACAATGTCCCAAGATCCTCTGGCTCGATGCCTACAAGCCGGAGGTCGGCGAAAACGTCCTGTCGGAGCAGGTCATGAAAAACGGCAATGCGGTTGGCGATCTTGCAAGGTTGTATTTCGGGGCATTTTCACTTGTCGATTTTTCTTTCCACAAGCAGGAGATGACCGGGCAGACGGCGCAGTACATCCGTGACGGCGCTGAAACGATCGCAGAGGCAGCATTCCTGACAGACGGGCTGTACTGCGCCGTGGATCTGCTGCACCGAAACGGCGACGGCTGGGATATCATCGAAGTGAAAAGCTCGACACATCTCACGGACATCTACATCGAGGACATGGCGTTCCAGTATTATGTCCTGACCCGGTGCGGCATGGAAGTGAAGCGTGTCCATAATCTGCATCTCAACGGTGATTACGTCCTGCACGGCGCACTGGATCTCAGAGAACTTTTTGTGCTGGAGGATGTGACTGATGCGGTCAGGCGTAAATATGATGATGTGGAGCGTAAGATCGCTGCAATCCGTGCCTATGTCTCTGTCACGGAAGAGCCGGAACGGGAGATCGGGCTCCATTGCGAGAATCCCTATGCCTGCGCCTATCAGACATACTGCTGGCGGCATCTGCCGGAGCATTCGGTCTTTGATCTTGCGGGGATGCAGGCAAAGACCAAGTTCAAGCACTATGCAAACGGCATCGTTTCTTACGAGGATTTGCTGACACATGCGGATGCGCTTCGGCTGAATGAAAAGCAGCGCCGCCAGATCGAGAGCCGGCTGCATCATCTTCCGGATACGATCGACCGCAAAGGCATACAGGCTTTTTTGAACACGCTGCAGTATCCGCTGCATCATCTGGATTTTGAGACATACCAGACACCGATCCCGGAATTTGACGGCACAAAACCGTACCAACAGATACCGTTCCAGTATTCGCTGCACATCGAGCAGCAGGACGGCAGCCTTGCGCACAGGGAGTTTCTGGCACAGGAGGGCGCTGATCCGAGACGGGCGCTTGCTGAACAGCTTGTCCGGGATATCCCGATGGGGGCTTGCTCCCTTGCGTACAATATGAGCTTTGAGAAGATGGTCATCAAGAGCCTTGCAGCGCAGTTCTCTGACCTCGCTTCACACCTCATGAATATCCATGACAATCTGCACGATATAATGCTCCCTTTCAGGAACCAGAGCTATTACAGCACGGAGATGGAGGGTTCGTATTCGATCAAGAAGGTCCTGCCTGCGCTGTATCCCGATGATCCTGAGCTGGATTATCACAATCTGAGCAATGTCCATAACGGCTCCGAGGCTTCGGCGGCATTTGCGGAGATGGGAACGTTTTCACCAGAGGAACGGGTGGCATTCCGCCATGCGCTGCTGAAATACTGTGAGCTGGATACCTATGCGATGGTGAAGGTGCTGCGGAAACTGAGAGAGGCGGTAGAGGCGTATCCATCAAAATGATCCATGTACACTGCGTGACAACATATTTAATAAATCGTGAATGACGGGGAGGCATATAGGATGCAGAAACTGGACAAGGTATACGGCTGCCTGCTCGGCGGAGCAGTCGGGGATGCGCTGGGGTATCCCGTGAAAGAAATGAGCGAGCAGCAGATCTTTCAGAGATGCGGTCATGCAGGCATCACGGAATACGAGGTACAGGACGGTATTGCCGAGATCTCCGATGCGACGCAGATGACATTGTTCACTGCCAACGGTGTGCTGTGCGCTGCAGCGACCGGTGGATTTGAGAAGATGATTCCCTGTATCGCAGAAAGCTATGAGGACTGGTACCGGACGCAGAACGAGCCTTTCCCAGCAGAGGGCGGGCATTCGTGGCTGCTCACCATCAAAACGCTCTACAGCCGCAGAGCATCAGAAACGCAGTGCATGGATGCGCTCAGAAACGGCGCAAACGGCACGATCGAGCATCCGACCAACCAGAGCAAGGGCTGCGGCGGCTTGGTGCGGGTGGCACCCATCGGGCTGTATTTTGCCGGTTATTCGACGAGCACGGAGGAAGCCGATCTGCTTGGCGCACGAGCTGCCGCACTCACGCACGGGCATGAGCTGGGGTATATCCCGGCGGCGGCGCTTGTCCATATCGTCCGGATGCTGGTGGAAGATAAGGAAGCCACAGTCAGGGCGGCTGTCCTCGACAGCATGGATGCCATGCAAGGGCTGTTCCCGCAGGCGAAGTATTTTGGCGTCTTTATGGATCTGATGCAGAAAGCTGTCACCCTTGCGGAAAGCGATAAGAGTGATCTGGATGCCATCCATGCACTCGGAGAGGGCTGGAGTGCAGACGAAGCCCTTGCCATTGCTGTATTCTGCGCCACCCGGTATGCAGATGATTTCGAGAAAGCGATCATCGCTGCAGTCAATCACAATGGCAACAGCGCATCCACGGGTGCTGTCACGGGGAGCATTCTGGGGGCGTATTCCGGGGAGAAAAGTATCCCGAAGAAGTTCAGATACAACCTTGAACTCAGCGGCTGCATCTCTGAAATTGCGGAGGATATTTGTAAGATCCAAAGGTATACCTCGTTCTGGACAAGCAAATACAGGCATCAGAGCTATCGGATCAGGAATGGATTTATCTCGACCAGCAGCTATGCACGGGAGCTGCTGGATCCGGAGAACGTGGCCCGGATCGTGATCCCGGAAGGTATCGAGAAGATGGATCACATGGTATTTCGCCGGTGCATTTTTCTCACTTCCATTGTTGTTCCCAGTACTTTAACTGAGCTGCCCGTTCTGCCGCCCAATGTGGCAGAGCTCATTGTGGATGCACAGAATCCGTACATGAAATGCGTGGATGGGATCGTGTATAACAAAGATATGACGGAGCTTTGGTGCTGTCTGCCGACGCTCTCGCTTACTCGCTTTATGGTTCCAGAAGGTGTTACCTATATTGACGGCGATGCATTCAGTGGGTGTGACAGATTGGAAGAGATCGTTTTGCCGGATAGCCTGGAAGCGATCAGCAATTGCGCATTTATGAATTGCAGCTCACTGAAAGTCCTGCGCATCCCTGCAAAGTGTGAATTTCTCGGCGAAGATGCACTTGTTGGCTGTGACAGCTTGGAAGAAATCATTATAGATGATAACTGCGATCTCAGACCGGATATGATCGAAGATGCGTATGGAGTCGGACGTGGATTTGATGAAGAGGATCGATTGCAGATCAAGATCTGGTTCAGAGGGAAGGCGTACAACTATCGGACCTATGAAGAGACATATTACGGAGACAAAAGTCTGCGGCCTTGACAGCATATGCCATCATGCACATTCACAAAAGCCCCTGATCTCCCAGGGGCTTTCGCTGTGTTGATTCACTTTTTCTTGCATGACTTCTGATAGTTATGATAGATTTCATCAAAACCAAATCCGTCAAAATCCGGTCGTATCGCATACTCCTGTTCAGATAGATCATTCCAGATGTTTTCTAAAACAAAGCCGAATATATTTGATTTACCAAGTTCGCGCAAGGATTTGAATTCATACACTGTTTCATCGCTGAAAGAGAGCGTTTTTCCGTCAAAGTACATTTCAGACAGTTTGGATATTGTAGCATTATCTCGATAGGATACGATCCCATATTCTACGCCGTTGTATGTGAACTCAATTTCAGTTCCGCTGCCGTTTGGGAGCGTTTCAAGCCGTTCTATGCATTGCAATAGATTCTCCCAGGTAATCATTCTGTATTCCTCCTATACTGCACAGCATTTTCTATATGATTATTCTTAAACCCTCTCCCCCTGATCAAACAGATACAGATCCGTGTTTTCCTTCGCAGCATCAAGCAGTCTCTGCTCAAAACCGCTCTTGGAGAAGATGCCGTAGACGATTTTCTTACCACAGAATTCCGGAACATTGCTGCACTTTTTCTGCAAATCAAAATACACATCCGCCGGAACAGGCTTATTATAGTATTTGCATTCACCGGCGAAGACGCAGTCATGCTCATGATCCACCGCTACAACGTCGATCTCCGTGCTGCCGTTCCAATACGAGCCGATTCTGGATGGCACAAAATCCGTTTTCCCGGATATGCAGTAAGCGGCAAAAAGCTCCCTTGAAATCGCCTCAAAGACATAGCTGACATGATTCTCGATGAAGGCAGACTGGATCTTCTGGAGTACATATGCGGTGTTGTCCATCTCCAGCTCACCACGATACGGGTACACAAACCGGAACCAGAAATCCATGAAGTAATCACAGATATAGTACAGCCCCTTCCGGCTTTTCTCGGGATTCTGTTCTGTGACAGGTACGCGCTTTTCTACCAGAAAGAGATCACTCAGCGTGGCAAGATACGGCGATATTGAGGTCGTTGGCTGCTCCAGCAGTCCTGCGATCTTTGAAAGCTTATGATTGCCGCAGGAGATCGCTTTCATGATGGAGAAGTAGTTGACGGTCTCCCGCACTTCCTTTTCCAGCAGGAAGATCGGCTCCTCATATAGAAATCCCGATTTGGCGAGGATCACGTCTGATACATTGTCCCACAGGGTATCCTCATTATCGAAGAACTCGATATATTTTGGCACACCACCGGTAACAGCATACAGCTCTGTCAGTTCTGGGAATGTCTTGTCGGGAAATGCCTTCCGGAATTCCGCAAAGCGCAGCGGCTGCAAGCGGATCTGGGCTGTGCGTCTGCCGTACAGGGGACTGGAGCGTGACAGCACCTTCGAGGTCATCATGCTGATGAGAGAGCCGCAGAGGATCACCATTACATTGCTATCCTTCAGGATTTCGTCCCACGCCTCCTGAAAAATCGAAGGATAGGCAGCATTCACACTGACAAGATACTGGAATTCATCAATGACCAGCACCTTTTTCTCCTGCGGCTGAAACGCTGCGAGCATACGGAATGCGCTCAGCCAGTTTTCCAGACGGCTGCCAGAAAGATGTGGCTGCTGCGTGAAATCCGCCAGTTTTTCAGTGAATTTATTGAGATTCTGGCGGTCACTTTCTTCATTTGCAAGGAAATACAGAGCGTTTTTGCCCTTGAGAAACTCCTTGATGAGCGTGGTCTTTCCAACGCGCCTGCGCCCGTAAACGACAACGAATCCGCTGCTGCGTTTGTATTCCTTTTCAAGAGCTGCAAGCTCCTGCTCTCTGCCAAGAAACTGCATAGCCATCCCTCACTTTATAGAATCTGGATTATTATAATTTAAATTATACAATATGATCGGCGATTTGTCAAGGGGTATTCGGGATGCAATGCTAATCTTTTAGAAACTCACTGTATGTGGCTGTCGTATGAGAAGATAAAACCAATTGAAATTCTCATTTCGATTCATGCCAAACAGGTTTCGATTCTTAGAAAGAATAGGCTGATAGAAGACACAGCAAAAGCCCCTGATCTCCCAGGGGCTTTCGCTGCGTTTATTTGCTTTTCTTCTTATTCATCTCAATTCCGCGCAGCTGGTTCCCGATGCCGATCAGCGTGAACAGCGTAGCGCCGATCTCATCCACCACCGGGATCGGATCCGGGCATACCCAGAAGATCGCAGCACCTGCCAGCAGCAGAACGATCGTAGCGATTCTTTTTGTATTTTCCATAAGCAGCCTCCTTTGATGTATCAGGTGTTCTTCTCAATGTTACGGGATATTACATGACACCTCTCCTCCTTCGGGTGTATTGAAGGGACGGCCGCCTCAATTTGCAGCATTTTCCCGTATTCCGGATGCTTTTTTAAGCTTTCCAAAAGGCGAATTGCAAGCAGCCGTTCCCTTACTGTCATACCATCTACCCCGCTTTTCTGTGGTTCTTAGCTTGTCTATATTGTAGCACAGTCCTGACAAATAATACATAGCAAGATCAGCGGAATAGAACACCCTATTTTGCAAATTCGGGAAAAATAGAACCCAGCCGCAGGAATAGCGGCTGGGTCTGCTCATTTTTTCAGCTTCTGGTAGGTTTCCATGTCGATTGCACCGGATGCCAGCATCTTCTCCGTCCAGAGCTTCATTGCATCGATCGTGACAGAGATCTTGTCGAGCTCCGCCTGGATGGCGATGAAATCGGCGATCTCATCATTTGTGATCTCCCCGTCTGCGGCGATCTCGATCAGGCGGTCTTTCTGCTGGTTCATACGGTTCAGCGAAGCGATCATCTCCAGCACCGTGCGGGACAGATCCTTGATTTTGACTTCGGGGACATAGACCTGACCGATCGGACACATGTGGGAGCAGTAATAATTGCACAGATCCGGCATCTGGTAGCCCTCTGCCATGGCGAGGATCTCCTCCGGATACGGATTTGTCTTTTCATTCTCGATCTTTTCCAGCCGATCCGGCGAAATGACACGCAATACCTCGCTCGCCTTTTCCCGGGTCAGTCCACGCTCTTCTCTGGCAAGCTGGAAGGGATTTTTGTTCGGTTTAGTGGATGCACGTCCCATGATTTACTCCTTTGGTTATAGCGGGGCATTCGCCTCATTCATCTAACAACCCCCGTGAATACTCGGCAATGTAATATACACAAGTACACAGCACAAAGATCATCTGCTGGTCACTCAGCATAGTCAATCCGGCTTCAAGAATTCTGCTGCTGTCCGGTACAAATGCAGTATCGTTTGCAAGCAGTCTGCCCTTCTCAAGATTCTGCCGGATGACAATGCTGCATTCTGCTTTGGATGCGGCAAATTTCGTATAGTCCCGGTTGCGGTTTTCTGCATTGACTCTGGATTTATACGTTCCCTTACGCAGTTCGTCCAAAGTTGCTGTTCTGGAATGATAATCGGGATCCGGAATAGCCTTCATATGATAGAAAGACTCTACCATTGGGTAATTCAGATACAGCTTACCCATATCAGAGGATTCGGTAAAGAACGCCTGCATTTCCAGGATACTCTCCTGGGAGAAAGTCGGATCCTGTGGATCAAGATCGAACACCAGCAAAATATCTGAATAATGCTCATCAAAGATCAACTTTTTCTCCGGATCCTGTTCTCGGGATTTCAAAAGCTGCAGCAGATCGACTGTTTCAGGATCATTGTCAATGAACATTGCTTTGTATAGTGTATAAATGTTTGTGTTGTAGGAAACGATGACGTGATTCTCCGCAATTCCGTAAAGCTCTACCAAATGGCGCATAAGCTTCACATCCGTCTTCGCACCTTCAACGAGCATCAGAATTTTAGCTGCCATTGAACTCACCACTCATATACAATTTCTCAAGATTATGACCCTCCCGAAGCTCACGGTTTGTTGCATTGACAAAGGAAGTGAGCTTACCATCCGAGAGGATAAAGTAACAGTCAGGACGCATGATACGGTTGGAAAGCAGATTGGTGTTGTGTGAAGTCAGAATGACCTGAGTATTGTGCATCTGTTCGAGCATTTTGACGATCTGCTCGGCAAGCTCATAATGATAATAAGCATCAAATTCATCTATGAACAGCAAGGACACATCCTTTGCAGTTTTTAACCAGTAAAAAAGGGTGTACAGGGCGTGGGTTCCGCTGGAAGCAGTTTTCAAAAAAGGCAGAGGCTTGGCTTTATCAAAATACAGAACTTTGTTGCCGTCTGCATTTTCGTGAACCACCAGTTTATCCGTGATGCCGGCCTGATGGAGAAAAGTCTGGAACTCCTCCAGAACAGTTGGCTCAAAGATGTAATTCAAATAGTCATCTGCTTTATTCTTATAGCCAATAAAGCTGTTCTCATCCAGATTTCGGAACCAGAGCATGGAATTGACAAAGCGCATCAATGCCCGCAGCGGATGCTGCTCCGGCAAAACGGAATTATGGATCAAATAGCGCAGCACTGACACGATCCCACTAAAGTCCAAATTCAGCGTCGGGGCAAGCACTTTAATCCCATCGAGTTCGCCTGTTTTACTCACAAAGTCATAGCTGAATAACTGCTGCTGATTGATCTTGACTTCCTCGAAAATCAGAGAACGCTTATCATCTTTCTTGTACGCATAATCCACAACATCAGTCCCAAATTGAAACTGATAATGAAACCATGCATGATCAGGTGCATTCTCAGAATTCAGGGAATAGTCATACAGTCGAGGCCCCACATTCTGATCCGTCAGATGAGAAATCAGATCAAACATCGCAAGTCCGAGATTGGACTTACCCACGGAATTCTTACCATACACGATCATTTTTCCAACCAGACCGTCCGTAATGCATTCCGAATGGAACTGGTAATCATGGACATCAGAGAAATCAACGGTTAGAATGTCCTTGAAATTCTTAAAACCAGCAACTTCAAATAGCTTTATCATCAGATCGCCCCCTTTTCTTTATTATACACCAAAAATACGGCGTCGTCAATCCTTCGCCGTAATTTTTTTACGGCAAAACTGATCATTACGTCGTCACCGCCACCAGCACCCTCTCCCGCATCACCGCACTATCGGTATAGAATGCCCGAGCCCGTTCCCATTGCAGTGCCGCCTCGAAGTCAGAAGGACGAGGATTCATCTGCTCATACTGCGCATCAAGCAGCGCCCGGTACTCCCACGCCGCCCGATCCACCGACCGTGCCACGGCTTCTAACTGCCCCGGCTGCATCTCTTGCACAAGCTCCGGATGCTGCTCTTCCATAAAGCGCATCCACATCTTCCCATAATTCCCGATCGTTTCAGAATTCTTACTCATGATAAACCTTCCTTTCCAAAATGTGCTACATGTATCAACTTTACATCCGCCTCCCGGCGTCCTTCAACCCGTTCGGGATATACTTCACCTCCCGGCACTGCCTTTCTTCGTAGACGAGCGACTGCACGAACGTGCCGCCCATGACTTGCTCTGCTACCGCCAGCAGCTCGGAGGCGTTTTTCAGATCAACCTGTGCCTGCACATGTTCCACCTCGGCGTTTCGGAGTGCTTCTGTCTGGTTCCTGATCAGCTTCTCGATATTCCGGTAGTTGTCCCGCCCGATCGTCGGGAAACGTCTCACCCCGGCAGCCGCCTGCTCATAATTAAACACGTCCGAGCGCTTTCCCTCAAACACGACCGCAATCTGCTCCTCCAGTTCCAAGAACGTTTTCAGGTCGTTCTGTTCCTTTTTCAGCGCTGCCTCCTTTGCAGCAGCCATCTCATTTTGCTCCGCTAACTCCTGCCGCAGCGTTTCGACCGTTGCACCCTCATTGATGCGCTGGTTCAGCCGCAGCAGCTTGTCCAGCTCGGCATCGTTTGTCCATGAAAACGGCTTTCTTTGTGCCTTTCTCCGCATTGGTAGAGCATCCTTCCCGAAGGAGATCGTGTAAAATCGGATCGTCCGTAACACGATGACCGCAGGGTCATCCGGCTGCCCGGCTATGATCTGCTGCTCGATCTTTTCCTCAAATTGCCGCTTCGCTTTCAGGCGATTCCGCAACGCAAACTCGCTGTACATCTCGCCCAGCGACTTAAGCCGGATGAAGTTGGTTCCGTGACGTGGCCGTGTTGCAATGTACTTGCCCTCCTTAATCTCGTACCCGGCTTTCTGCAATTTCGCCAGCAGCTCATCGAAATGTTCCGATTGCATCAGCAGTCGATCCACATCCTCACGCAGCTTCTCCCGTGCAGAGGTCTGCGGCGTCTTGAACTGCTTTTCGAGCTTGCGGATTTCATCGACATAGCACTCCTGTGCCTCGAAGCCGTTCTCCGTTTCCCGGTATGGAATATGCAGCACATCCATCTGCGCCTGCACAAAAGCCTGCTTATCCGGCGAGCTGTAATAGAACGATTTGTATGGGGACAGCTTCTCTGCTTCCAGCGATTTGGTTTTCTGTTCCATGGCTTGCAGCGACATTTGCAGTTGTCGCACATTTGCCGTTGTAAGATCCTCCTGCGTGATATTCCTCATACGCCGTAGCGCCTCCACGATCCGCTTTTCATCCTGAGTCGCTTTGTAGTCGTCCACACTCATGTGCTTGTAGAACGCCTGCTTGTCATCTCGTGCAAACCCGTGCCGCTGCAAGATTCCCTCCATGAAGAACCGCTCACTTTGCTCCCACGCAACAAGCTGATTCTGCCGGATGCTCTGCGGCGTGAAGCCCTGTTCAATGAGAGCCTGTTTCATCGAAACGCCTTTCTGCAAACCGGTCTTCCTGCCCATCGTGTAGAACGGAATGAAGTTGATATGCAGGTGCGGCGAAGCCTCGTCAAGGTGCATCACAGCGTTGAACATGTGTAGATTCGGATTCCGCTCCCGGAAGCTGCGGACGTATTCGTCGAGCATTTTTTCAGCAATCCTGCCAACCTCGCTGCCGCACGGAGCGGTGATACTGTCACCGAACTGAACGATGATTTCATAGAACGCTTCCTCCCGTTTCCCCTCAGAAATGTGCTGGTAGTAGTCGTCAATCCGCCGGCACTTCTGCTTCTGTTTTGCATTGTACGCCGCCACCGCCGCACCGAAAAGCTCATCATAGGCATCCTCCACATCCTGGCAAACATACGTCACATTCTGATGCGTGCGCTTGATATCCACGTTCGGTGCGATGAATTTCCGGTTGGCATGATCGACATTCGCACCGTGCATCATGCTCGCCTTGCCGAGTGTAAAGCTGATGCTCAATTCCTGCATTTGTCTCGTCCTCCTTTTTCAGTATTTGTAAAATTCTGTTCCGAAAATCTGTATAATCCGCTCCGCACAAACTGAACAGATAGTGTTACCCAATATCTGTTTTGCACGCCCGGGACCGGACTTGCGAAACAGACCATTCCGCTGCGCTGCATTTAATGGGCAAGGTCTGCGACCTTGATGACTGTTTGGTTGCTCCGCAGTCAGGGAGAATCCCTGAAACCCTCTTGCAATTTAGCATGATCTGTGATATAATATTCTTGTCGGCAATGAAGCCGATAAGGCAGGAAATCACATGACACAACATGAATTAGACGCTGTCAGTTTTGAAAAAGCAAAAGCATTTTTCATCACCGGCGCCATCACCGACATTGAGGTCGGCACAACAAAAGGCTTACAGGAAATTCACAAAGCGCTTTTCAACGGTCTGTATGATTTCGCCGGAGTGATCCGCACGAAGAACATCGCCAAAGGGAATTTCCGGTTTGCAAACAGCCTATATCTGCCGCAGGTTCTGGAAGCCGTCGAGAAGATGCCGGAGGATTCCCTCGAGGCGATCATTGCCAAGTATGTCGAGATGAATGTGGCGCATCCCTTCATGGAGGGCAATGGCAGAAGCACCCGCATCTGGCTGGACATGATGCTGAAGAAGAACCTTGGCAAGGTCGTGGACTGGTCGCAGATCGACAAGGAACAATACTTGCAGGCGATGGAACGCAGCCCGATCAATGATCTGGAACTGCGCTTCCTGATCCAGCCGAATCTGACCGACAAAGTGGATGACCGTGAAGTGATCTTCAAAGGGATCGAGCAGTCGTATTACTACGAGGGCTATGAGCGCTGATCAGAAATGCTCCCGATTGATCTCAAACTCTGCAAAGCAATTCCATATCACGGACTTCATGTAGCCTTTCACGTTTTTGATGATCGAATCATCCATCGCATTGCTAAAAGCATTGACGCAGATCAGAGCAAACTCGTTCAGATCGCCGCAGTTAAGTTCCGGTGCAAGCTGCATCAGCGCTACGAGGACGTCCTCCGGCTGCACAAGCTCTCCGGCATATTGATGCGCAGTCCGTGTGCAGATCATGCTGCAAAGGCAGTCCACAAAC
>JAIKWY010000188.1 GCA_024684395.1 Oscillospiraceae bacterium | reverse complement strand
CTCACCGATCATCATGGCTTAGTCCTCCTTAAAGCGCTCGTGGATGATCTTGCCGCCCTGCGTCAGCAGGCAGCCACGCATGATCTCATCCTCGAGGTTGACCTGAAATTCCTTGGCTTCCTTGTTGTAAAAATGCGTCAGAAACGCCGTGAAGTTGCCGGAAAGCATCTTCGATGCATCATACGGCACCTGGCGTTCGAGCATATCGCCCGACATGATGATGACACCGTTCTCGGTGATGACTTCCTTATCGAGCTCGGAGCCCTCGACATTACCGCCTGTGGAAACTGCCATATCGACAACGATGGAACCCGGCATCATGCGGTCAAGGACGTCCTTCTTGATGAGGCGGGGCGCCTTTCTGCCGAACACCTTTGCAGTGGTGATGACGATGTTGGAGCGCTCACAGACCTTCGCCTGTGCCTCCTGCTGCATCTTGATCTGCTCGGGGGTCAGCTCCTTGGCATAGCCCTGGTCGGTCTGCCCCATTTCGCCAAGGTCGATTTTGACAAAGGATGCGCCGAGGGACTTGACCTGCTCCTCAACGACCGGACGGGTATCGAAGGCATCAACTCTCGCACCAAGGCGCTTTGCGGTCGCAATTGCCTGGAGACCTGCCACGCCGACACCGATGATGAAGACACGGGCGGGGTTGATCGTACCGGACGGCGTTACCATCATGGGCAAAATCTTCGGCAGTCTCGCAGCAGCGTTGACAACAGCAACATAGCCGGCAAGCGAGGTCTGAGAGGACTGAACGTCCATCTTCTGTGCGAGGGTGGTTCTCGGGATCATTTCGAGGGAGACTGCCTGGATCTGCTTCTGGGCAAACTCCCGCAGCAGCTCCTTCTCATTGAACGGATCAAGATAGCTCAGATGCAGCGTATCCGGCTTCAGACCGTCTGCATTGGCGGGCTTCAGGATGCGCAGTACGATCTCAGAATCATAGCCGTCCTGCTCCTTGGAGATGATCGTAGCGCCTGCCTTTTCATAGGCTTCATCGGAAAAACCGGACTTCAACCCCGCTCCCGACACGACCTTGAACGTAAAGCCCATACCAATGAGCTTTTTGATGTCGTCCGGGATCATTGCTACGCGGGTCTCTTTGGGGTCAGTCTCACGGCAAACAAGAATGCTTTTCATGAAAAATACCTCCTGATAGGTAAAGGCAACACCACACAAAGACCGCCTGACGGCGCATCTGACGCACTGTCCTTTGTGCGGTATTGCCTAAAAATGCCGGGAACCGGCTTGTTTGACACTTCTGTAACAATACTCATTCTACCACAAATCCTGCAATTTGTCAAGGAATACAGCCACATCTACACTGTAGAATCCTTTCGCTCCGAGGGGGCTTCTTCTGTAGGATATGCACAGCGCAGCGGGAACGTCCGCCGCCGGAGCCGCCAGAGCCGTCCTCATACGCATTTTCCGGGCAGATTTGGAGGGAGACCTACTTGCATTCAGGCGGAACATATGCTATAATAATGGATGTATGTGGAATAAAAAATGGGATCCTGTATCCCGGAAGGAGTCATCATGGAAAATAAACGCAATTCATTCTCCAGCTCGCTCGGCTTTGTGCTTGCCGCAGCGGGAAGTGCTGTCGGGCTCGGCAATATCTGGCGTTTTCCCTACCTTGCTGCCAAGGACGGCGGCGGACTGTTTCTGGTCATCTACATCCTTCTGGCGCTGACCTTCGGCTTTACGATGATCGTCAGCGAGACGTCCATCGTCAGAAAGACCAAGCAGAGCGCTCTGACTGCCTACGGCACGCTGCACAGACCCTCCAAATGGATCGGCGTCTGCGCCTGCATCGTGCCGTTCATGATCTTCCCGTATTACTGCCTGATCGGCGGCTGGGTGCTGAAATATGCCGTGACCTTCCTCACCGGACAGGGCTCCGCTGCCGCAGACAGCAGCTATTTCACGAACTTTATCACCGGCATCTCCTCCCCCATCATTTTCGATGTCATCTTCCTTGCGGCGACCGCCGTTGTCATCTTCCTCGGCGTGAACAAGGGCATCGAGACGCTCTCCAAGATCCTCATGCCCGTGCTGCTGATCCTCGTTGTCGGCATTGCCATCTTCTCGCTGACGATCAAGGGCGGTGAGGAAGGACGCACCGGTCTGGACGGTCTGAAAGTCTACCTCATCCCGGATTTCGCCGACATCAGCTTCAAGCAGGTCTTTGTCACCATCATGGATGCGATGGGACAGCTCTTCTACAGCATCAGCGTGGCTATGGGCATCATGGTGACGTATGGTTCCTATTTCAAGGATGAGAGCAACCTCATGCGCTCCGTCAACCAGATCGAGATCTTTGACACGGTCGTGGCGTTCCTTGCCGGCGTCATGATCATCCCGGCAGTATTCGTGTTCCTCGGGAAGGAAGGCATGTCCGCAGGTCCCGGGCTGATGTTCGTGGCGCTCCCGAAGGTATTTGAGGCGATGGGTCCCATCGGCAGTATCATCGGACCGGTGTTCTTTGTCATGGTGCTGCTTGCGGCGCTGACCAGCTCCATGTCCATCCTCGAAACCGTCGTGGCGAGCCTGATGGATGCCTTTGGCTGGAGCCGCCGCAAGGCAGTCATTCTGGAAAGCAGCCTCGGTCTTATCATCAGCATCGTGATCTGCCTTGGCTACAATGTCCTCTATTTCGAGGCGCATCTCCTGAACCAGAGCCCTGATCAGAGCGCACAGCTCCTCGATATCTTCGACTATGTGAGCAATAACATCCTCATGCCCATCGTTGCCATCGGCACCTGCATCCTTGTCGGCTGGATCGTCAAGCCCCAGACGATCATTGACGAAGCGACCAAGAACGGCGAGAAATTCAACAGAAAGACGCTGTACATCGCTATGGTGAAATATGTCGCCCCCGTGATGCTGCTCTTCCTGCTGCTTGGCGCATTCGGCGTCTTCAACAAGGTGATGGGATGAAGCAGTCGGCATTCCTCAAAGGGCTCCTGCATGGCATCCCGATCGGACTGGGGTATCTGTCCGTATCGTTCGGCTTCGGCATTTTAGCGGTAAAATCCGGGCTATCCGCACTGGAGGCTTCGCTCATCTCACTGACGAACCTCACCTCTGCCGGACAGGCGGCAGGCGTGGAGGTCATTGCGGCGGGCGGCACGCTCCTCGAAATGGCGCTCGTGCAGCTCACCATCAACATCCGCTATGCGCTCATGGCGCTCTCCCTCTCCCAGAAGCTCGACCAGAGCTTCACGCTCCCGCACAGGCTCCTTGCCGCCTACGGCATCACGGACGAGATCTTCGGGGTCTGTGCCGCACAGGAGAAGAAGCTGCGCCCGACCTACATGTATGGCATCATCAGTATCTCCACAGCCGGCTGGGTCACGGGGACATTCCTCGGGGCGGCAGCCGGTGAGCTGCTGCCTGCGGCAGTTTCGGCGGCGCTCGGCATCATGCTCTACGGCATGTTCATCGCCATCGTCGTGCCGCCCGCCCGGAAGCAGCGCAGTGTGCTCTGCGTGGTGCTTGCGGCGGCGGCACTGAGCATCGCCTGCAAATGTCTCCTGCCGGGGCTTTCCGGCGGCTTTGCGGTGATCCTCTGTGCCGTGGCAGCCTCCGTGCTCGGAGCGCTGCTCTTCCCGAGAGAGGAGGAGGACGCATGAGCATTGCCATCTACATCGCCGTCATGGCGGGCGTGACCTATCTCATCCGGATGATCCCCTTTGCGTTCTTCCGGCAGAAGATCACCTCGAAATTCCTCCGCAGCTTTCTCTATTACATCCCCTATGCCGTGCTGAGCGCCATGACCATCCCGGCGATCTTCTACAGCACCGGCAACATGGTCACTGCCATCGCCGGCACGGTGATGGCACTGGTCTTAGCGTATTTTGACCTGCCGCTCATCGTGGTGGCGCTTGCCGCCTCGGTCACGGCATTCGTGACAGGACTGTTCCTGTAGAAAGGAGCGAAATATGGAGAAAAAGAAGCCTTTTCCGTTTCTGGGAGCCGGCCTCTGCCTGCTGATCGGCGGGCTGGTGCTGATGATTCCCAGCGTGATCGGATTACTGCATGTCTGTCTGGATCCGCCTGATCAGATCAGCATCATCGGCGGCGCAGACGCACCGACAGGAAGGTATCTGCTGCATTGTCTGTTCTCATCGCCGGTATTCTGGATCCGGACAGCCGGCTGCACGCTCGGTCTGGCCGCCATCGGAACAGGAGGATTTCTGGCATTAGCAGGCATTCTCTCCCGCATCCAACAAAAAGATGGCGCACAGTCGTGAGCGATGTCAACAATACAACCGTGAGCAATGTCAAAAAAAGCCTTGCATTTTTAACAATACTATGCTATAATAGCATAAAGAGGATCGACCGTTTTAACGAATGAGTTCACTTTAACAAGGAGGGGTTTTCAATGAAAACAACAAGAACAGCCAAGCGGTTCGCTGCACTCGCCGCTGCGCTCGTCATGGCAGCAGGTGTGCCGCTCAGCGCATCGTCCGGTGCTTTCTCCGACACCGCACTGACTGCCACCGCTGCCTATGTCGTTGAGGAAGGCGCGCACACCGATGGCTCAACGGATTCGTTATTCTATTCCAAGTATGATGACCACGTAACGATCACCGGTCACAATAACGATGCAACTTCCTTCACGATCCCTGCAACGATCGACGGACTGCCCGTCACCCGCATCGGTGACTATGCCTTCAACGGCGCTAAGATGTCCTCCATCGAGATCCCGGATTCCGTGACCTACATCGGCCACTATGCCTTCACCATGTGCGAGAATCTGACGTCTGTCACGCTCCCGTCCAGCCTGGAGATGGTCAACACCTGCGCCTTCCAGCAGTGCTCCAAGCTCGCTACTGTGGAATTTCCTGCCACCGACATCCAGTTCGAGAGCCGTGTCTTTGACGAGACACCGTGGCTCGAAGCACAGCGTGCCAAGGATCCGCTCGTCATTGTGAATGATACGCTGATCGACGGCATGACCTATACCGGCAGCGACCTGGAGCTCCCGTCCAGCATCAAGCACATCGCCGGCGGTGCCTTCTACATGAACACCAAACTCACCTCCATCGTGGCGCCGGGTGTACAGGAGATCAACGACAGCACCTTCTGGCACTGCGAGAACCTGACCAAGGCTGAGCTGCCTGCCATCACCGAGATCGGCGCAACGGCGTTCGACAGCTGCGCCAAGCTCCAGGATCTCAAGGTTCCGGGCACCATGAAGGCCATCCAGACCTATGCCTTCGCCGACTGCACTGCTCATGCGACCATCACCGTTTACGGCACGGAGGATCAGTGGAAGCAGGTGCAGATCAATGACACCAGCAGCAATTTCCTCACGGATGCGACCTATGTCTTCGATTCGAGCTACGTTCCCCCGACAGATCCGGAGCCGCAGGAGGTCATCGGCGATGTCAACGATGACGGCGTATTCACCGTGCTCGACATCGTGGCGCTCCAGCAGTGGCTGCTTGCCGTTCCCGGCGCAACGCTGAAAAACAACGATGCCGCCGACATGGACAAGAACGACATCATCGACATCTTCGACCTCGGTCTGATGAAGCGTGCGCTTCTGAATCAGTAAGCATTCAAAAACAAACAAAAGCAGCTCTGGAAGTTTTCCAGAGCTGTTTGTTTTAGTTATTCACTGCAATATCGAGCATCCTATCATCAAGATCGAGCCAGTCCTTGCTGCGGACATTGTAGATGCCCTGCTCATCCGTGCGGATGGTGAACTGCATCGTGACGGGCTCCTGATAGCCTGCCTCGTCGATGTGGCTGTTCAGGATCTCGAGCACCCTTGCGCCCCAGACGCCTTCGATGACACGGAGCTTTTCCTCCTGCCCCTCGGCACGTCCGAAACGCTCGGAAAATTCCGCCTTGTAGAGCTGCTCCACATCGTCGATGCAGATGTCCCAGAAATCCGTGGGTTCCACGGTGATCGTCACCTGATAGGCATCGCCGATCTCCACCACGGACTCCACCTTGTAGGAGAGCTTGTTCTGGAGCTTTTCCGCCAGCTTCCTGTAGGCACGCTGGTTGTTCACGCTCAGGCAGTCGTACTTCACCGACATCTGGTGGCAGATGAGCTCCGTGATATAGGTCGTCTCCTGCCTGTACAGCCCGTCCGCTTCCTTGTCATAGACCTCCGTCATCGAATGGTAGGGCTCGATCTCGCCCTTGTAGGTGCAGTCCAGAACCGCCTGTACATAGGCATTATACGCCTGTGTACTGCTCCCACAGCCGGACAGCAGCATCACCAGCATCAGCAGCAGACAGAAGACCTTGCGGCATTTTGTCATGCAGCAGACTCCTCAGTCGTTTCTTCTGTGGTATCCTCGGTCTCCTCAGCAGGTGCCTCCTCGGGGGCTGCTTCGGTCTCCTCTGCGGCTTCCTCGGTCTCCTCAGCAGCGCCTTCCTCCTCGCCGGTCTCTGCCCAGCCCTCGGAAATGGTCAGCGGGATGGAGTTGCCGTCTGCATCATAGAAGGTGATGTTGTCGATGTAGAAGTCGGAGATATTCTGGATGCCCCAGCGCATGATCTGGAGATAGGGCTGTGTCATGGTGTCGTCCCACTTCTTGCCGGATGCTGCCAGCAGGAACTTGAAGGAAACATGGTACATATCGCAGCGCTCGAGGTCGTACTCCTGGATACCGGAAGCGGAGAAGTCCGTGAAGCCGTACCAGTTGCCGTCGCAGGTCTCGGTACCGCCGCCGCCGCCGATCCAGCCGGGGACCTTCGGAGTATCGCCGTCATCGTTGACGAAAACGGTATCCTTCGCCTGTGCGCAGACATCGAACTCGATGTGATCGACGAGCTCGAGCTGCTCCTTTGCCAGGAGCTTGGTCACGTCGATGCGCACCTTCTGCACAGCCTTGGAGATGTTGTCGGCTGTGGTGGTGTTGTCGGTGAACTTGAACATGTTGTTGCCGTCCACGCTCTCAATGGACAGCGTGCCGTCCACGGAAGCATCGTCATCCACGACGATCACGGCGATGTCAGCGCCCACGTTGTCGAACGTCACGGCGTTGGGGTCAGCCTCCGGGAAGGGGGCATTGGTCGGTGCCTCGGTCACTTCCTCGGTGGTAGCCTCCGTGACCTCCTGTGCGGTGGGCTCGGTCTCGGCAACGCTGCTGCTTTCGGTCTTACCGGCACATCCGGTCGCTGCGAGCATGGCGCCTAAGAGCAAAAAAGCGATCAGTTTTTTCTGCATAGATCCTCATCCTTTCATGTGCTAAAATACCCCCTGCGGGACAGAGGGCATTTCTGTTTTTCTCATCTTCATGATACGGCTTACCTGTCAGAGCAGGGATTCCCTGCCTGATTTGTATTATAGCATACTTGCGTAAAAAAGTCTACCTACATTATAGATAAAAAACAGAAGTGCATTTTGGGCGAAATGCCGGTTTTTTGAGAAAATTTTAGGCAATAATGCCCATTATTTGGGCAAGAACGCTCAAAAAGTGCCCGCCTGCTTCATGCACATTTGACAAAAGCCCCCTGACGTGCTATAATACTTGATAGAAATCCTTTCCGGAGGAGGTGCGCTCATGAAACTGATCTTGCGGATACTGTGGATCCTGCTGCAATGCACATGGTGTCTGCCGCAGAATATCGTCGGGCTCTGCATGGCGGCGATCATGCGGAAGCACGAGCATATGCGGTTCCAGAGCGCCTATGTCACAGCGTGGAACTTCCGTGGCTGCACCTCGATGGGCTGCTTCATCTTCATGAACGAACATGCCCTCCGCCACCGCCCGCTGCTGGTGCATGAATACGGGCACACGGTACAGTCGGCGGTGCTCGGCTGGCTCTATCTGCCTGTGATCGTGCTGCCGTCCGTGCTGTGGTTCCAGCTCCCGGTCTTCCGCAACTACCGGAAGAAAAAGCATCTATCCTACTATCGCTTTTATACCGAAAAATGGGCAAACCACTGGGGCGAGAAGGCGTGTCAGGAGGACTCCATGCGGGATGCCTTTATCGATTAGTACAACAGAACGAGCCCCTGCATGGGGCTCGTTTTTTATCATTTGGCGTTCATGAGCTGCAAAAGCTCCGCATCGGACTTGCCGCTCAGCTCGTTCTGGTTGTAGAACCGCAGGCAGACCACCGCTGCGGGCTTGCCGTCCTTTGCGATCATGAGGTCATAGTCCCCGGCGATCCCGGCATCGGGATTCAGGTAAAAGCTCCCCCATTCGCCGTCTGCTTCCTCGGGCTTGACGAGGTCAAGATGCGGCAGATCCTCGGACGCCATTTCATAAAAGCTCTGGGTGTAGGCTGCCGTGTCGGTCTGGTGCGGGACAAGACAGGCGGTCAGACCGTCACTTTCATCTGTATCGAGATAGACCGAGACCCATTCATCGAGCTCGAAAATGAAGCGGATGTCCTTGTCGGACAGCGGCTTGTTGTTGATCGTCCCTTCCGAGGTACCGGCTAAATTGCCGTCAAGGCGCATGGCACGGATGAGGGGCTGAGCGCCCTCCGCTGCGCCGGGACTGTACAGGACGCCGGGCGTGAGCTCTCCTGTGGACGGACTTCCGGCAGCATCACCGACAGATGCAGCCGGGGCGTTCTGCGCAGGCGCAGAGCCGGCGCTCTCCTGCTTTCCGCAGGCTGCCAAGGCAAGCAGCAAGGCAGATGCCGTGGCAATACACAATGCTCGTTTCATGATGACCTCCTTCTGATATACCAGACTATGCGGGGATCTCCCGCCTTTATTGCCATTATACAATATAACAGGTGCGATGTCAATAGGTGAGCGCCATGCAAAAAGCCTCTCCCTTTCACGGGGAGAGGCTTTTGCTATCACGAAAACTTCGGTTCGCAGGTCAGGTTGACACCGAGGCGCTTGAAGATGCGCTCGTCCACCTGCGAGAGGATGACGGTGGAATGTACCTCGCAGCCCCAGAGCTTCGAGATCTGTGCCATTGCCTGGGCGGCATTGTCGTCCGTGGTGGCGCAGATGGCAAGGGCGTAGAGCGTCTCGTCCGTGTGGATGCGGGGGTTGTTGTTACCGAGATGCTGTACCTTGAGGTTCTGGATCGGCTCGATGACATGCGGCGACATGAGCAGCACATCATCCGGCAGCCCTGCAAAATGCTTCAGCGCATTGAGCAGCAGCGCCGAGCAGGCACCGAGCAGATCGGATGTCCGGCCGGTCAGGATCGTGCCGTCCGGGAGCTCCATCGCAGCGGCGGGCTCGCCGGTCGCCTTCTCCTTCTCCAGTGCAGCCGCAACGACCGCTCTGTCCTCCGTGGAGAGCTTTGCCTGCTTCATCAGCAGTTCGAGCTTGTAGACCTCCTCCTCGGTGGCAGTGCCCTTCTTGAAGCCGCAGAGCGCTGCATAGTACCGGCGGATGATCTCCTCCTTGGCGGCGGCGCTGACTGCTTCATCATCAAAAATGCAGTTGCCAGCCATGTTCACGCCCATGTCCGTGGGCGACTTGTAGGGCGATTCCCCGAGGATGCGCTCGAACATCGCATTGAGCACCGGGAAGATCTCCACATCTCGGTTGTAGTTGACGGTCGTCTTGCCGTAGGCTTCGAGGTGGAACGGGTCGATCATGTTCACATCGTTCAGATCGGAGGTCGCTGCCTCATAGGCGATGTTGACCGGATGGCGCAGCGGCAGGTTCCAGATCGGGAAGGTCTCGAACTTCGCATAGCCGGCGTTGATGCCACGCTTGTGCTCGTGGTAGATCTGCGACAGGCAGGTCGCCATCTTGCCGGAGCCGGGACCCGGAGCCGTCACGACTACCAGGCGGCGGCTGGTCTCGATGTACTCGTTCCTGCCGTAGCCCTCATCGCTCATGATGAGCGAGAGATTGGACGGATAGCCCTTGATGGCATAGTGGTGGTACACCCGGATGCCGAGCTGCTCCAGACGGTTCTGGAAGGCATCGGCGGTCGGCTGGTTGTCGTAGCGGGTCAGCACCACGCTCGACACGTACAGCCCGATCTTGGTGAATACATTGTACAGGCGGATCACATCAACATCGTAGGTGATGCCAAGGTCGCCACGCACCTTGTTTTTCTCGATATCAGCTGCATTGATGACGATGACGATCTCCGCATCGTCCTTGAGCTGGAGCAGCATCTGGAGCTTGCTGTCCGGCTTGAAGCCCGGCAGCACACGGGAGGCATGGTAGTCATCGAACAGCTTTCCGCCAAATTCGAGATAGAGCTTGTCGCCGAACTGGGCGATCCGCTCCCGGATATGGGCGGACTGCATTTGCAGGTATTTTTCGTTATCAAATCCGATCTTTCCTGAGCTCATAGCTTTTTCCTTTCCGCAGGGCATCCCCTGCGCTGTATTTCAGAACGCAAAAATCAACATATTCTATTATATACCATCACGGGAAAAAAAGCAAGGGGCATTTACAGAAAAAGCATCACGTTTCCGCAGAGCCGTCCTCCTGCGGCGGCTCCTCCGCTGCACCGCCCTTTGTCAGCCGGTCGATGGCGTTGGTGTTGAGCTTGGAGGTCAGGCGCAGGCGGTCGATCTCCGCTTCGGCACGATCCAGATCGGCAGCGCAGCGGCTGAAACGGCGGATGTTCAGCTCCTGCTCCTTCTGCAATGCGGCAAGCGCCGCTTCGAGCTCGGCGATCCGTGCCAGCGCTTCACCAAGATGCTCCGCCAGCACCTCACAGCGCATGTGCAGCGCCTCATACTGCTCATTGAGCTTCTGGTTCATCACATTCTGGCGCTCGCCAAATTCCCGGAGCGTCTGCCCCGTTTTTCCAATGCCGGAGCCCGGCTCAAATGTTTTTGTGATCATGGTGCCTCCTTACTCCATGCCAAAGCTGCGGCGGCAGCGATCAAGCATGGTATGCAGTGTCTCCTCCAATGAATACTCCGGTGCATAGCCGGTATCCTTCCGCAGCTTTGTGATGTCTCCTGCCACGGCTGTCCCGGCGCCGGTGTCCTCTGTCTCTAAAATAAATGTCTCACGGCTCAGCGATCGCAGCAGCTCCACGATCTCCAGCACGGAGACCGCCTTGCCGCCTGCCACATTGTAGACCTCGCCGGCAAATCCCTTTTCCGCTATCAGCTGGTATGCCCTTGCGGCATCCCGGACGTCGATATGATCCCGCCGCAGCGCCGTATTGCGCACATGCAGCACCGGTGTCCGGAAGCCCGCTTCGATCTCGGCGACCTTCATCACAAGATCGGCGATCAGATGCTCCGGTGACAGCCCCGGTCCGATACAGGAGAATGTCCGTGCCGTGACGATGCCCATGCCGTAGGTACGTGCATACACGCTGCCGAGCATGGTCTGGCACGCCTTGGTCACGCCGAAAACGCTGTCCGGGCGGAGCGTGCTGTCCTCCGTGAGGGGCTCTTCCCTACCCCGGACGGTGCCGTATTCCTCCGCCGTGCTGCTCAGCAGGATGCGGGGGTAGTAATCTTCGATGCTGTGAACTATCTCTAAAAAGCGCAGTGTTCCGAGGATATTCTGCTCTGCCGTCTGCTCCGGATCCTTCCGGGAAAGCGCTGCGGAGCCCTGTCCGCCAAGGTAGTAGATGTAGGGCGGGCGCTCCTCAGAAAGCAGCCGATACAGCGCATTTTTGTTCATGAAGTCAAGCTCCCTGACCTCGCAGCCGTCAATGCCGAGCCGCTCCCGTGGGAGAACCGTCGCAGCGGGATACTGTCCCTCCCCGATGAGCTGCCGGAGCAGCGCCTGTCCGAGCAGACCGGATGCGCCGATGACCAGTGCGTCCATAGTGCCTCCCCTTTCTTTTTATCTATCTATAACATATTATTATCATTCATATATAAACATGCGTCCTGCCCGATGCGGTACAAGCTGCGAAGAAACGCCTGTGACGCCGCTCACGCATCCGATGATGCAGACCACATAGTATCATTATACACTAAATCCGGTCAGATTGCAAGGGGGGCGCCGATGTTTTTCGGCTTTTGATAACAAAAGCTCCCTCCCTTGCCTTGCAGCAAAGGAGGGAGCCGTTTCTGTGAAGTTTTCGCTTATTCATCCGCAAACTCACTAACCAGCGCCGAAACAGTCTGTTTCGCATCGCCGTAAAGCATGACAGTATTGTCGTTGGTGAAGAGCGGATTCTCGACGCCCGAGAAGCCTGCGCCCTTACCACGCTTCAATACGAATACCGTTCTTGCCTCGAAGGCATTGATGATTGGCATACCGTACAGCGGGCTGCTCTCATCTTCGAGGGCAGACGGGTTCACGACGTCGTTTGCACCGATGACGATGGCAACGTCCGTGTTCGGCATCTGCGGGTTCATCTCGTCAGCCGTTTTCAGCTGCTCATAGGGCACATTCGCCTCGGCAAGCAGCACGTTCATATGACCGGGCATACGACCGGCAACCGGATGGATCGCAAAGCTGACCTCTGCGCCGTTCTCTTCGAGCTTGTCACAAAGCTCCTTCACGGCGTGCTGCGCCTGCGCAACCGCCATACCATAGCCGGGGATGAATACCACAGAGCTTGCGGCTTCGAGGATGAGGTAGGCATCCTCAACACTCATGGACTTGGGCTCCTTCGCAGGACCGTCGCCCTTCTTGGACTTGGATGCGGAGGTACTGCCGAAGAGGAGGGCATAGAGCGTGCGGTTCATCGCCTTGCACATGATGAGCGTCAGGATCAGACCGGAGGTGCCGACCAGACAGCCGGAAACGACCAGTACGGAATTGCTCAGCGCAAGACCTGCAAACGCCGCAGCCAAGCCGGAAAAGGCATTCAGCAGAGAGATGATGACGGGCATATCGCCGCCGCCGATGGCAACGACCATCGTGAAGCCGAGGATCAGGAAGGCTGCGGTCGTGATGATGATGCCGATCTGTCCGAGC
>JAIKWY010000022.1 GCA_024684395.1 Oscillospiraceae bacterium | reverse complement strand
TGCCGTTCCATAGCCTCGGCTGCCTGCGGATCGTGTCTCCTCCGGGTGGAGGGCTCGGTGCTTGTCACAGTACTTCGTACCGTAGGGAACGAGCGCTGCACAGCCGGGATGCCGGCACGGTGTGTTCGGTCTGCTTGGCATGATCTCTGCCTCCCTTCTCCGGAGCAGTTATTTTCATTGTGATAGGGGCGGTCAGTCCCGCTTGGTTGATCGTAGGTTTGTGACCGGTCTGAACAACGCCCCTCATATACTGTCGTGGGAGAGGCGATTTGTAAGGGGTGCAATAAAAATATTTTTGAGTTTTTTTTATTTCTCCCACGGAAGCCCCTGCTTTCCGAAGTGCCCGTAGGCAGAAACCTTGTTGTAATCCACATCCAACAGACCGAGAGTTTCGATGATGCCTCTCGGTGTGAGGTCGTAGTTCTCACGGACGTACTGGTTGATAAACTCCGCATCCTGATGCTCTGTTCCGAAGGTCTCCACATACACTGACACAGGCTCTGCCACTCCAATGGCGTATGCGATCTGCACTTCTGCCTTGTCCGCATAGCCGGCGCTGACGATATCCCTTGCGATCTTGCGGGCGGCATACGCACCGCTGCGATCAACCTTGGACGGATCCTTACCGGACATCGCACCGCCGCCGATGTGTCCGATGCCGCCGTAGGTATCGCAGGCGAGCTTGCGTCCGGTCACACCGCAATCTGCAAAGGAGCTTCCGAGAACGAATCTGCCTGTTGGATTTACCAGTTTCACGAAGTCAGTATTCAGCCCGTACTCTGTCGCCGTTCTCACCATCAGCCTTTCAATGATCGGTCTGAAGTCCTCGACATCCACATCGCGGATATGCTGAACCGAGCAGAGGAAGGTCGTGATACAGCCGCTGTCATAGTCGAAGCTGACCTGCGCCTTGGCATCGGCTTTGAGCATACGGCAGGGGTACGCTTTCAGCAGTTCCAGAAATCTGGTTGCGATCACATAAGGGATCGGGAGCAGTTCAGGCGTTTCGTTGGTCGCATAGCCGTACATCATACCCTGATCGCCTGCGCCGCCGGTATTCACACCGAGAGCGATGTCATTGCTCTGGTGATCGACCAGAATCGCAATGTCCAGATCATCGGCTGTGAAGTCTAGCTTATAGTCAAGTCCGGCATCGTTGTTCTCAGCACCTCCGTTGTTGATGCGGTCAAACACCTGCTGCACCAGAGCCTTGTAGTCCGGCTCGTGAGTGCTTGTCAGCTCGCCGGCGATGACAAGACAGCGGTTCTTGAAAAGGCACTCGATAGCAACACGGGAATTGCGGTCATGCTGAAGGCAGTCGGTCACGATTGCATCTGCGATCTGGTCACAGATCTTGTCGGGATGTCCTGCGGATACCTGTTCGGAAGTAATGATTCTCATAAGTTTTTCCTCCTGATTATTTCATATTGCTTTTGACCCTGCCACCCTCTGTCGCTTACACACCCTTTGTCAGTGTCAGAATCGGGCAAGGTGCAATGGCTCAAATAATGTTTTTTCGCTATTCTTCTTATCTTTTCTTTCTTTATTTTTTATCTGTAGCAAGATGTAGCAAGTAAAAACAGTAATATATATATAAAGGAAAGAATATATAATAAACAACGAAAAAACTTGCTACAGCCTGCTACAAGGGCGGCTGAGAACTGCAAAACATACGAATTTTCGCAGTTTTCATGATGCAGTGAGGCGTAAAATCTGTAGCAAGGCGTAGCGGATCAGCTGAATGCACCATCATCCTCAGTCGCTGCATGATCCTGTTCACCGTTCTCATGTTTCAGGAATCTACAACCCACAAGCATAGTTGTAGGTCCTCCACTGCCATCATTCGGACGCTTCCGCACGATTGGGAAGAAACGCTGGATCGCATTGTTGAAGTTAGTACTGTTCTCCTTACGGTAGCCGTACTTATCGCACCACTGACCATACAGACGGTATACCGCCGAGGTACGCTCCTCGAAGGCTTCTCCCTCCTCAAGCCATGCATCCACAAACTGGCCAACACGGTCAGACTCTGCTTCGTACTCCTTGGTAGCGGTCGTTACAGCCGCCGGATCTTCCAGACCTTCGGCACGGAAACGCTTGTATCCCTCATAGCACCAGTTGAAGATTGCAGAGAGGTTGGTTTTCTCAGCGAAAAACGACTTCAGGCCCTTGTCCTGTTCATGCTCCTCAAAGTGGCGTTTGAACGGGATGAGCTTCAGACGGCAGGAATAAAACAGTGTCATATCCGAAACGGACGGTTTGTAGTTGGTGTTGATGAAAATCTTGAAATTCGGCTTGAAATCAAAGCTGTTCTCATGCAGGAAACGGGCATTCAGTGTATCATTACCCGTCATTCGCTTTACCAGTGCTGCGTTAAAGGTGATCTTCTTTTCAGGCTCGGAGATATTCACAAAACGGATACCGGCAAGACGGGCGATCTCTTCAGACGGGCCTGATGCATTGGTGTTGCCGAATTTGGTGGAGAGCATCTCCGGATTCGAGGTCTTGCCGTAGTCACCGACGATCTGCAGGAATGTCTCCATCGTCGTACCTTTACCGTTTCGGGAGGTTGCACCGTAGAGGATAAACAGGCATTCGAGTGATGTGTCACCAGTCAGTGCGTAGCCAAGTGCCTTCTGTAAATACAGAGCGAGGTCTGCGTCATTACACATGACCTCGGAAATAAACTGCTCCCATCTCGGACAGGCCGCCTTCGGGTCATAGGTAATGCCGGACATCATAGTGAGAAAATCCGCCGGATCATGCGGCTTGAATTCGCCGGTAGTAAGATTCAGCGTGCCGTTTTTGCAGTTGAACAGATCGGTATTGTGGTCAAAAAGACTGTGCGATACCGGATACACAGATTTTGCATCCTCGATCATGGTACGGCGGTTCTTCCGGAGCTGGAGCTTCTGCACACGCTTGATATACCTGTTTCGGGTGTCCTCGTCCTTGATCTGCAAGGCAAACGTATACAGTCTGTCCGCCAGCTTTTTCGCCAGTTCGGCCACGGCAAGCGCGTTCTCGTCCGGACGCCAGACAGCGCCGTCATAGACATACCAGATACCGCGTTCACGGTTAAATCGGGCAATGGGCTTGTAGAAGTCTGCAAAGGCATATCCGATACCGATCTCGTCACGCTGATAGCGGGGATTTGTGTGCGGCTGCATCTGTTCCAGCGTCAGGGTGATATGTGTGAGATCCGGCTCAAACATCAGCTGCTCTGTATCTGTCTCGCCCTCAATATCTTCAAAATCATCCTCTGCGGAGGAGTCCGCAATAGGTGTATAGATCTCGGATGTCGATGCGATGGCATTGCGGATCGTGATCTGACCGTAGGTCCTGTCACCGGTCATACGATCCCACTTGTCACGCATCAGACCCGATGAACGGAAAATACGGTCGATCTGCTCTTCCACATTACCGCACCAGAAGCAGAGCATGGAAACAAACGCCATATCTGCATCAGACTGTGAATCATAGCCTTCCTCCCAGTGTCCTTCATAGAGCGCTTTGAACTTGTCACCGGAAGCAGAGGCGGATGCGTGTGCGATA
>JAIKWY010000166.1 GCA_024684395.1 Oscillospiraceae bacterium | reverse complement strand
GGCTGACTTATGCTTTACTGATATGCTATGTTCCCTGTTATTTGGTTTCCCTCACAGGTCAATCAGTTGGTGACAGGCGTTCGGATTCGCGCCTGATGCTTGCTAATGCATATTTATATTGCTGCCTTTACGGGCGCACGCGCAAAGTCAGACGGTTTCCACGGCACATCAATACTCAGGGAAACCGACTGCTCCTGCACGGACAGAATGACATGTTCCTCCTCATACTGCACATGCAGAACAGTCGGGAAGCCGTTCTCAAAATACGGATCGCTCTTTAGCTCCGGAATCCGGACAGAATAGCCAGCAGGATCAAGGGATTTCCGGGCAATTGCTTCCCATGCATCAAAATCCGCAGCATCCCGGAATTGCTGGTCAAGCTCCTCCAGCTCGTCCCGTGCAAAGCAATGGTCAAGCACACCTGGCAACTGCTCCGGATCGGAAAGCATTTTCACGAGCGAATCCACCGCAGCCTGCTCTGTTTCTGCACGTTTTTTGACATGCATCATCATGCGTTTGTATCCGAAAGATTGCTGGACATACTCCGCATCGGTATGCGCACAGAGTGCTGCAAATTCCTCTGCATTCAGGCGGTCAACTGCCACATTGCCCCGGTCGCTCCTCTGCGGATACATCTTCTCATCAATCAGCCGCACGACCACGGAAGAAATGACAAGCTCCGGGTTCTCCTGCATCATCTTCGCAGCTTCCTCCGGCTTTGCATGTTCGCCGTTCGTGAAATTGACCAGTGTCACGCTGCTGTCCACATCGCCCTCAACCGCAGGGATCAGCAGCTTGTCCTCCGTCAGCTCAGTCATGCGCTCCGGTGATATTTCACCAGCCTGTGCACGGAATGCCGAAAGTATTGCAGCAACGGCTTTTTGCGTATCTACCTGCTGATGCTCGATCTTACCCTCCAGATGTTCCTCCGTTCCATCCGGATGACGTGCCACCAGCGTTTTTGTCGTATTCCGCATCGGCTTCATACGCTCCCGGATTTCCTTAACGGCTTCCTCCAATGAGAGCATTTCCTCAAAATCCACCAGATCCGGGTTATCATGGGATACATCCAGCATGATGACTTTCAGCTCAGGATCATACCAGAACACGCTCGTCGAGCGCTCGACGTCGCTCTCGTCATATTCCGTGATTTCCTCTGTTTCCGCCGTGATTGTCAAAGAGGAAAGCTCCCGGAAATCAACCGTAATGCCGTACTCTTCCAGCTCGATCACCGGTTCCTCTGTCTGCCGAGCCGCAAGGTAGGGATCAACGAAAGAAGCGCCCTCCGAATCCTCGGCTGGCGCTTCCTCTGTCTCCGGATCGGAGAACACACGATTCACTTTTTCCGTCAGGGTGTCGTCACCGGAATCAATACCTTCTCCCGCATCACTGTGCTGTCCGAGAAGAACATTCTCGCCTGTTCCCATGCTACCGTCTGATTGAAGTCCGTCGGACGGGGATTCTGCTGCTCGTACTGGCTGTCCAGCAGTTCCCGGTACTCCCAAGCCGCCTTGTCCACCGACCGTGCTACCGTCAGATACTGGTTCCGAAGCTCCATCAGCTCTACGAGCTGCGGGTGCTGGGTCTCCATGAAGTGCATCCACTGCATCCCGTAGCTCCCGATCGGTTCCTCCTCCATTGTCGGTTCCGTTTCCGAGAGGTTCATGCTGTACAGCCCGCATGTCGGATCGAACCGATACCAGATCATCTGCCCCTGCACGTCCTTTTGCTTGAACTCCGGGAACCACCGGGTGTTGCTCCCGTTCGGTACTGTCTGCGTTGTCTCCCAGCCGATCACGCCGTCCATCCGTTTGCAGACGGCTCTCGTCAGGCTGTTCTCCAGCTTCTCCGGGCTGATCTCCGGCAGCATCTCCTCGGGTGTGCTGTCCTTCTCGTCCTGCGGCATCTGCTGCCACTGCTCGTAACTGATCTTGTTCATACCGTTCCTTCCTTTCCATCGTTTCGATTTCGGTGATGACCGTTTCAATGCGCCGCAGCGCCGTTCTGGCTGTCCCTGCTGCATGGGAGAGGAATGCAAATCGCTGCTCCTCTGTGTGCAGCATCCGGAACACCGAAGCATCCGGCTCGACCTTGAAACTGCTGCCGCCGACTTCCAGCCGTCCCGCCATGATCGTCTGTACAGCGGTGACATAGCCCTTGCGAAATGCCTCAAATTCCTGCGGCGGTATCCCCAGCATCCTCATGCAATCGGTCACATCGCTCGGGCTCATGGTCTTCTTCAGTGTTCCGGTCAGAATTGGCTCCTGTGTTGAAAGAGAGAGTCCCGACTTGACTGCCTGAACGTTCCGGATGTTGATCGTCCAGAGATACGGCGGTGCTTCCTGCTCAGTTTGGGAAAAATCGTACAGGTCGATCTGCCTGCCGTCCTTGCCGACAAACCGCACAGCCTCCTCGCCCTGAGCGACGGTATAGCCTTGCCGCTGCCACTGCTCCCGGGTCGCAATGAAGCGTGCCGCAGGGCGCTGGGCGAAGAATGTCAGCGCCACATTGGCGTTGTGCTTGTAGATCCGCCCCTGAAAGCGGAGATATTCTGCATACTGTGCCGGATCTCGTGATAACCCGGATAGTACGTCAGATCCCGCCTTGCTAAGCCAATCTATGGGGGTTCTGTTGGTGTTGCTCATATTAGCCTCCTTTAATATATTACCACTTTAAAGCCGCAAAGTCAAGAGTTTTTTCGCAAAATCTGAAAAAATTTTTGGAATTACTTTTTTGAAAAGAAAATGGCTGTTTTATGCGGAAACTTCGCTCTGACATACAAAAATGCGCCCGCACGCAAAAAACGCACGCACGCATCTATACTACACAGAGTATTTTGTTACAGCTCAGATTTTTTCTTTTCAGTTGGTAGATTCTTGGGTACTGAAAGATGAGTGGCATCTGACGGACTACCCCTTGCCTTACAGATATGCGGCGAAACTGCTTGACATTCTGATGAAAATGTGATATGATGGTTATGTACTGAGAGCGATTTGCTATGCATCTCGCAGCCTGTGCGGTCGTAGTTGCGATACGACCGCACATTTCTCTTTTTTCGGATCCTGCCGTGCCGGAAGAATACGATCTGATAGTGGTTGTCGATGAACAGGCGTGAGCTTGTCCGGGCTTTGCGTCGCATCCGCACGATCAGGTGCATCTCCGCAAGCTCGTTGATCGTCTGGATCACCAGCTCACGCTTCATGCCGGTCTGGGCGGCAATGTCGTTGAAGCTGTTCCAGCAGATGTTCAGCTCATAACTATAGCTCTTGCAGAGAAAGAGATAGATCAGCATTTGCCGTGGTACAAGCCTGCCGAAGATATGCCGGTCTACAAAGAAGTATCCGGCATCGGTGGAAAGATGCCTCACGGCATAGCTGTAGGAGCCCCGGTGCCGGTTGGCTTTCATGGATCGCCCCATCGGCTCTGCAAGCCCTCGCACATTCAGCCGGTCGATCACCCTCGCCACCGTCCGGACGGACTTGATACCGCATTGGTGTGCGATAGTGGTCTGCTTCACACTGACCGCCGAGCAGCCGTCCAGTGTTTGCCGGGTACCCGGCAGGCTGCACAGGTAGGCGTAGACGGTGATTTCCTGTGCGTCCATGCCGAGGGTGAAGATCTGGTTGGGGAGTTTGAAGTGGGACATGGTGTGGCTCCTTTCGTTTCTAACGTTATACAAAACAGTTGTCAAAGCGTCGCTCTGATTGACTTTTTCTGCCTTCTATGCTATACTTTCAATAAGGTAACAGCCAGATAATTCTATGTATGATCGGAGGTATCGACCATGTCAAAGAAATCGAGAATAAGTGATGTATTCCAGCTTTATCAGGAGCTTTGCTCTGTTGCAGTTCCCGACATAAGATACCTTATTATAAAAGACGGTCAGCGAATCGGCGGTGCTCCAGTATTTGGATTCAATGGCTTCTATTGTCTTGAAAATAGTGCAGATATGTGGCTTGTTTATTATGAAGACCAAAGTGGTCAAAAAGAGATGCACTTGAAATGCGCAAAAGAATCACAAGCCTGTGTATTTTTCTACACTATTCTGGCAGATAAAAAGACACCTTATCGAAGCCCATATCCTGATGATTATTTTTTAGACCGATGACTTAATATACACGAAGCAATCCTATAGCTTATAAAAGGATTAGCATTGCCAAAGGGAGGCAAGTAATGTGTCCATTCAGAAATATAATTGCGTAACACCTGAAAACGCCGTGAATCCTAAGTATACGCCAAATCCCGCTGACCGCAAAATTCAGGTCTATTATACGGACAAGAATCAGGTGATTATCGTGGGCGTGGCGGATAACAATTTCATCCACTGGCTTTCCGTAACAAAAATGGATGATCTTGCTACAAACCGTGCGATTTTTACGGAAATCACAGCAAATGAGCCTAAGCTGTACGGTCATCTCTATCTGGCTGTAGAGAAAACAAAATACTCCTACGAAAAAGTTGAAGGCATGTATTCAGCAGAACTACGGCAGGCGGAAATGATTGTACCGCACTACGAGGAAACAAAGAAACTCTGTAAAATGCGTGAAATGCGTGGAAAGTATATTGAAATACTGCGTTGCTATCTCGATATGCTTTCGGTAACCACCGGTGATGCAAGGGCGGATTATGATCAGTATAAGGTGCTGATTAAACTTATCAAATCAGAAAATTATCTACGTCTCTCCGATAACGACACCGTGCGAAAACTCTATCAACAGCTTGAGGCACGTTGCTTCAGAATCTATCAAGACTACATGACAGAAGCTCGTGGGGGTGCTTAACACCGTTATACAATTTTAGTATCCCTTGTCATATGATAAATCCCCAGCCGTGACAGCGCCTACAGACTATGATTGGTTTCATTCACTGCCCGGCTGTTGTCGTTGCTGTGAGCCGATCCTCTCCGGCAACCCCACCGAAATCTCCAGCATACGCTCGATCTCTTCCTTCGTCATCTTCCGTTTGTCAAACCATGCAATGCCGATCTGACGCTGCACATCTTCCCGGTAGAGCTGGTCATAGATAGCCTCCAGCTCTTTGATCCGGGCATTATCCGCTTTCAGCGCAACGGTTAGCTCCTGCATCTGCGCACGTTTCTTTTCCTTCGATTTTTCGAGCTTTGCAAGCTCCGCCTGCACGCTTTTCAGGGTGTAGGCTTTTTCTTTCTCAGCCATAGTTCTCCTCCGTTCTTGTTTTCTCAAATAGATCCTCAATTGTCTCCGGATAGGGCAGCGCTCCGGTATCATCCCCGAAAACCGCCGCATCTCCGAACCGGAAGCAGCCTGTGAAGATCTCCTTCGGATCATCGGGATACACGGAATTCCGATTGATGACGCTCAGGATATTCTCCTGATAAAACGCATACGCCGGTGCCAGCCGGACAGTATCGTCATACACCGACACATGCTTTCCGCCGTTCACCTGGAAATCCACGCTCGATACGCAGCCGGTCACGGTATGCCCGTGCTGCTCCTTGCCGTCCGTGCCGATGATACCGCCGACCTGACCGGCTTTTTGCAAGGTCTGACGCTCCGCATCCTCGTATACGCCCACCCTGAAATTCAGCTCGTTGGCATAACAGTTGGAGATCATCGCCCCCTCCGCATCCGTTCCGGCTTCTCCTGCGATACCGCCGCCGGACACCTCAGATTGCAGGATAATGTTCCGGGCAGCGCAGCCCTGAATGCTGCCACCATAGCTGCCGGGAAGCTCACGCCCCAGCGCATTGTAATGCCGTGCGCCCCCGGCACTCCCGACTATTCCGCCGGCATTGAAAATGTTGCCCTGCGCTGAATAATAGTAAACGCAGGAATTGACCACACCGGCAGGCTTCCCGGAGATGCCACCGGCATACAGAATGTAGTCCTCTAAGTAGGCGAAAATGCCAAAATCTGTGACATAGCAGTCCTCGATCTGACCGCCAAGCCCGGTGATGGCTCCGATCGCATACTCGCCCTTCTTTGTCGGCTCCGGGGGCGCAGCCGGTTCGGTCGGCTCGATGATATTTCCATCCTCGTCATACTCCACCACATCCGGCGGCACGACAACAGGCGCAGTCACATACTCAACCGCTTCCGTCTGTGTCTCTACTTCCGGGTGCTCCGCATAGATGGCTGAATGCGAAACGGTACAATGCTTGATAACTGTTTCGCCGGTTTCATACCGCTTGCCGTCCTCCGTTTCATACCGGTAGTTATACACAGCACAGGCAATGAAGCCGCAGTCCCGGTACTCCTCGGTATGGATGAATGAATCACGGATATTGACATTGCGGATCTGCGCCCCGGAGATCTTCCCGAACAGCGAATCGGTCAGATTCCGAATCGCATAACCGCCGCCGTCATACTCAAAATACTCCGCATCGGGGTCGCTTTTCAGCTCATTCACGGTGTCAATAGGCTTATGCGTCACCCAATCCGGGAACACAATGTCCGCTGTCTGGAGAAAATAGCCACGGGCTTTTTCCTCACCCATCAACTCCAACTGGTCATAATAGTCGATCCGGTACGGATCGTCCTTCGTGCCGCTGCCACCGCCGTACTTGACCAGCACCCGGTAGAGCTTGGTATCCTGTGTAAAGCTGTAAGTTTGACCGCCGTAATACTCGATCTTCTCGCCCTCCGGGGAAGAGCTGAACCCCCACGTATAGCCCGGAACATGAGTGAAGAAATCCTCTTTGTCGAACACCGGCAGCGTGATCTGCGCTTTGCCGTCCACGACCGCTGCCTTGAGCTGCAAGTCCTCAGTCGGCACCGCTGCATAGGATCGGTCGATCGAAACAGTGATCTGCTCCGCATCGGACAGAATCGGTTCCTGCTCCGGAATGATCATGCCGTCCTCATTCGCCTTAACCGTCTCTGTTACATCATTGCCGCCGGTAAGCCCGCCGAGCTTTTTACCGGCTCCGAACGCACCGACCACAACGACCAGAATGCAGCCGACTCCTATTGCAATTGTGACCGGCGAGGACTTCCGGCGCTTTCGACTGCCGGAAGCCTTTTCCTTTGATGGCTCCATTTGCAGTTCAGACTGCGCAATGCGATCAGCCTGTCCGTCAGCGATCATCTTGTCGAAATCCTCGTCCTGCATTGCCGCATAAACCTCAGCTTCGGTACTATAGACGATGTAGTCTGCCAGCACCATTTTCGGGCGGTGTTTCTCGCAGAACTCCCGGTATTGCATATTCTGAGCAAGTACATCTTTCGTGAGCTGCTGCTCTTGTTCCAACACGATGAAGAACCGTGCCCCCTGATCCTGCCGGGACTGGATATGTGTATCGCAAAAGTAATTCACTTGATCTCCTCCTTTGCCTTTTTCTTTTCACGAATCATCATGACCGTGCAGAAGCCTCCGCCGACCGCCAGTACCCAGATATCAATCCAGTAGAACCGCCAGTGTTCGGGTTCCTGTTGTACTGTCTCCGTCTGAATGGCATCCTGCCTCGGCGGTTCCTGTTCTTTCCCGAAAACCGTTGTTCCTATCAGATAGAAACAACACACGATTGCGAGTAGGATAAACAGTCTGTTTTTGGCTGTAAACCGTTTGATTTTCTCTGCACGTTCCTTGCGTGCAGTTTTTATTTGTTTCATGGTTTCCCCCTTAATGATAGTTTGCACAGGCAGCAAACCCGTGCTTTGAGAGCTCGAATTACTTGACATTTCGCCCGTTCCATGCTATACTTTTATCAATACAGCAGAAAGGACGATACTTATGGATCATATGATTGCTACAACGGAAAACAATCCTGAAGAAATCTATACCTTCATTCGTTCTTCCGTCATTACGGCACAGAATCGGGTTTATTCTGCTGTCAACTCAGCGATGGTCACTGCCTACTGGGAAATCGGTGAGCAGATTTACAAGGCTTGCGGTGAGAATGACAGAGCGGAATATGGTAAAAGCCTGTTGAAGTTCCTTTCTGATAGATTGACTGTGGAGTTTGGTAAGGGCTATACAGAACGCAATCTTCGAGCTATGCGGCAGTTCTATACCTGTTTCCCGAATCGGCACACAGTGTGTGCCGAATTGAGCTGGTCACATTACCGTATCCTGATGAAGATCACTGACAAGACTGTTCGGGACTTTTATACGGAAGAATGTGCCAAATCCGCATGGAGTGTCCGGCAGTTGGAACGTCAGATCAACACCATGTACTACCAGCGCTTGCTCGCAAGCAAGGATAAATCCTCCGTAGCTGCGGAGATTCAGACCAGTACGCCAAAGCCGGAATATGAGAAAGCCATCAAGGATCCATATATCATGGAATTCCTGCAAATCCAGCCAGATACCCATGTATTTGAAAGTGATATTGAGCAGGCACTGATCAACCATTTGCAGCAGTTCCTGCTGGAGCTGGGGCGTGGCTTTTCGTTTGTATCACGGCAGAAGCGGTTTACGCTTGACGGTCAGGATTTCTACATTGACCTTGTATTCTACAATTATATCCTCAAATGTTTTGTGCTGATCGACCTGAAAACAGACAAGCTCACACATCAGGATCTTGGACAGATGCAGATGTACGTCAACTACTACACCAGAGAAATGATGAACGAGGGTGACAATCCACCGATCGGTATTGTGCTGTGCGCAGAGAAGAATGATGCTGTAGTAAAGTACACTCTGCCAGAGGACAATAACCAGATCTTTGCTTCAAAGTATTTCACCTATCTCCCGACAGAAGAAGAACTGAAGCGTGAGCTGCGTATGGATGAATTCCGGAAAATCGAAGAATGATAATGGATATACAAGACAGATGTTTGTATGAGCATCTGTCTTTTTTCGTTTCTCATGAATACATTCCTTGTTCAAACGCTGTTACCGTCAAATTCGTCCACTTCTTCTCATTCTCTGAAAACCCCAGCGCATTCATCACATCCTCAGCACTGTAAAACGCCAGTCCGATGGAGTGCAGATCATGCGCATGTTCGCAGGAATACGATGTGTCGGTGATGTACTCCGGCGTGTTGTTCTTCCAGTTCTCCGAATCTCTTGCCTCCGGGAGCAGCACACTATTGCAAAACCAGTAGCCACGTTCCCACGTTACATTGTAGGCAGTCCGGTTATGATCCCGCTGCCAGCGATCAATGGCAGGCTGCACCGTATTGTTCCAATGCGCCTGTGCAGCTCTTCCATCACCAATGTTGCCATTGTCCCAGATAAGCGGGTAAACATTGTTATACCAGTCCCAATAGGTAGCCCAGCGCCGGTTGTTCTCATCGTTCGCTCGCTCCCATTCCGGATTCTTGTGCTGGTCGGTATGAACGGTGCAGTTCTGATCCTTGCAATACTGCCCGGTATAGACTGAATCGGTGAACATGACGCACTTGTCAACGACCGCCCGGACGGCATCTTCCGTGTACTCCACCTGATAGATGGCATCGGTCGTGCCGTTTGCATGATTCTCCTGTATCTCCATGTAAACATAGATGATTGCAAGGATTTCTTCCTCTTTGAAAGAAAAATCCCACGCATTGTTTTTGATATTATCCTTGTAATCATTGGTCGGAAATCCCTTATCAAAAACCATCTTCGGGGCTTCCGGTTCCGTCCTTTCCAGATACACCAGATCGCTGTGTTTCAGGTCATTTGTATCATAGTGCAGACCGTCAATCAGCCGGTTAAACTCCTCCCGCTTATCGTTCCAGACCGTTTCCAGAAGCTGCTTGCCCAGGTCATACTGCGGATCCACCTCGACCAGTCCCGCCGCTTCTTCATAGGCACGTTTGGTTGCGTTCGCAGCCGCTGTGCCACCACTCATAAGCAGCACCATATATGTTCCGAGCAGCATCACCATGAGGAAGA
>JAIKWY010000017.1 GCA_024684395.1 Oscillospiraceae bacterium | reverse complement strand
CAGCCCCACCATTTCAGCAAGCTCCCTCACCACTATCGCTTCATGCAGGTGAAGCTGTATGTAGTCCATGCACAAAACGATCTGCTTGGAATATACTGTTTCTTTCTTTGCGGCAGCAACTGCTTTTACATAATATTCTGTCATTTCTCGGTGAAGTGCATATATCTCGTCTGCTGTTCTTGCCCTATCATATTTCCTGATGTAAAGATCGCTTGCATTGTAGGCTTTTTCAGCGTCCATGCCACCCTCGATCGCAAATCGTGTCACAAGCGTGATATTGCAGATACAGAGATAGAGCAGATTTTTCAGCGGATCATCGGACAGATGCCCTGTTTCGGCAGAGCGTATCATTCGCTCCGCTTCATCTATCGCACGAGGATCGCCGTTTTTCAGATATTCATATTGCAGCATTTCACTGTCATAGCGATGGTGATGAAAGCTGTTCTCACGGTTCAGATATTCAAGATAGGCTACCTGCCTGTCAGTATTTTCCTTCATGGTATCACCCTTTATCAGCATAGCATATTTCTGGGATTTAGTCAAGATGAATGACGAAAATATAATATGAGTGCTGTACTTCCGCTTGTCTCTGTGGTATAAATCAGACATAAGGAAGTGATACAGATGAAAAACTCGATAAACATGGCAGAGGGCAATATCCTCAGAAACCTAATATATTTCGCAATTCCCGTTCTGATCGGTAATATTTTTCAGCAACTCTACAATGTTGCGGATACGGCTATCATCGGCAATATCTTGGGTGACAGCGCACTTGCGGCGGTCGGGGCTTCCGCTCCCATTTACGGTCTGCTAATAGGCTTTGCAGGCGGCTTGACGAACGGCTTTGCGGTCGTAATAGCCCGATATTTCGGTGCAGGAAATGAGCATGAGATGAAGAAATCGGTCGCACTGACCTATATCCTTTCGGCAGTGATCGCTTTTGTGCTGACCGTTTCAAGCCTTGCAATTCTGCACCCACTGATGAAGTCGCTCAAAACTCCAAACGAGATCATATCTGACACCGAGAGCTATATGCGGATAATTATTCTGTTCTCGGCTGTGACGATAGCCTACAATATGCTTGCGGGTATGATGAGGGCGATAGGCAACAGCAAAGCTCCGCTGTATTTCCTGATCGTTTCGACATTCGTGAATATCGGGCTGGACTTTCTGTTCGTAAAGGGCTTTGATATGGGCGTAGCAGGAGCCGCTTATGCGACAGTCATTTCTCAGGGCGTTTCGGTGGTACTGTGCTTTATCTATGCTCTGAAAAAATGTGATATTCTCGTTTTCCAAAAAAGCGAGCTTGTATTTGATAAAGCTCTGCTTTCAGACCTCACAAGCACGGGGCTTTCAATGGGGTTGATGTACGCTATCGTGTCCGTAGGCTCTGTGATATTGCAGGGTGCTGTCAACAGCTTTGGCACAAGTACCATAACCGCACACACCGCCGCACGAAAGATAGACGATATTTTCATGCTGCCGCTCGGAACTATCGCTCTTGCATCGTCCACCTTTGCAAGCCAGAATTACGGCGCTGCCAGAACAGACAGAGTAAAACAGGGCATCAAGTGCAGTATCATCATTGCGGAGATATGGAGTGCGTTTTCTGTAGCAGTATGCGTTCTTTTCCGCAGACCGCTGATACAGGCTCTTACCGGAACGACCGATGAAGCCGTTATCTCCACCGCTTCAAAGTACATCGTCTGGAACATCTCGTTTTCCTTCGTTCTCGGAGTGCTTCTCGTCCTCAGAAGCAGCTTGCAGGGCGTTGGCAAAAAGCTCGTTCCCGTCACGGGAAGTATCGTAGAATTTCTGCTGAAAATACTTGCTGTGGCTGTGCTTGCACCGCAGCTCGGATATTTCGGAATCTGTATCTGTGAGCCGATCATATGGGCAGCCTGTGCAATCATCGTGCTGATAGATTACAGCGTATTTATCTGCGAGACTGATAAAAAAGCGGTTGACAGAAAACTGGCAGTCGCAGAATAATAATGGGAGGTAAGGATATGACAGAACTTGAAAAGCTCGAAGCAGGGCTTGAATACTGCTATGATGACGCGACAGTTTCCGCACGAAAGGAAACTGCAATTATCCAGTGCAGGAAATACAATGCGATCGACGATACCGACTATGATGCACAGTACGCACAGCTCAAAGAAATGCTCGGCAGCGTTGGCGAAAAGGTATGGATCGCAAAAACCTTTAGCTGTGACAACGGCAAAAACATTTATATCGGCAGCAACTTCACGGGCAATTTCAATCTGACGATACTTGACATTCGTGAAGTGCATATCGGAGACAATGTGATGATCGGTCCGGGGACGCTTATCACTACGGTGGGACACCCTCTCTCGCCTATGGGCAGAAGAAAGCACCTTTCCTTCGCAAAGCCTGTCCGTATCGGCAACGATGTATGGATTGGCGGCAATGTGACGATACTGCCGGGCGTTACGATCGGCAATAATGTTGTGGTCGCAGCAGGAGCTGTGGTCACAAAGGATATTCCCGATAACTGCGTTGTAGGCGGTGTGCCTGCACGGAAGATAAAAGACATTGATAACGATACGGAGGAATGAATCATGCTGAACAAAACTGTAAAGTTCGCAAACGGATACGAGATACCGTCGATAGGTTTCGGAACATGGCAGACACCCGACGGAGTGACGGCTGTCGCTGCCGTAAAAGAAGCGCTCAGCGACGGTTACACACACCTTGACTGTGCCGCTGTTTACGGAAACGAAAAGAGCATCGGCAAGGCTCTGAAAGAGTCGGGATATGACAGAAGCAAGCTTTTCATCACAAGCAAACTGTGGAACACCGAACGAGGCTATGACAAGACCATCGCCGCTTTTGAGAAAACGCTTGCCGATCTTCAGCTTGATTATCTTGACCTGTATCTTATCCATTGGACGGCGAATGCAAAGCAGTTCCCGAACTGGCGTGAGATCAATGCCGATACATGGAGAGCCTTTGAGTATCTATATGAGCAGGGCAGGATCAAGGCTATCGGTGTAAGCAATTTCAATACACATCATCTTAAAGCTCTCATCGCTGACAGCAAGATAAAGCCTATGGTCGATCAGATCGAATTTCACCCCGGATTTATGCAGACCGAAACAGTAACATTCTGCCGTGAAAACGTGATAGCCGTTGAAGCGTGGAGTCCTCTCGGTACAGGCAAAATGCTCCAAAACGAAACTTTGAAAGCCATTGCCGACAAGTACGGAGTTTCCGCTGCACAGCTCTGTATCCGCTGGTGCTTGCAGAACGATATGATACCTCTGCCGAAGTCCGTAACGCCTAACCGTATTCAGCAGAATATAGATGTTTTCGGATTTGAGATCGGTGCGGAGGATATGGCGGTCATAAATGCTATGGAATACTGCGGCGGTTCGGGACTTGATCCTGACGAGATAGATTTTTGAGAACCAAATATTCAGTCAACTGACGGCATTTCCGCCGTTAAAAGTACAACCAATCAGGAGGTAAACTACAATGAAAAAATCACTTGACAAGGGCTTCATCACACCCCACCCTGTGCTTATCATCGGCACTTATGATGAGAATGGCAACCCCGACGCTATGAACGCTGCGTGGGGCGGACAGATCGGTGGCAATCAGATCTCGATCAGCTTATCCCCGCACAAGACCACCGATAACATCAGGCTGAACAAGGAGTTTACTGTTGCGTTTGCTACCGCTGCTCAGATCGCCGCCTGCGATTATGTGGGTATCGTTTCAGGCAACAAGGTGGCTGATAAACTTGAAAAGTGCGGTTTTACTGTTACGAAGTCCGATAAGGTGAACGCTCCTGTTATCGACCAGCTTCCTGTTACGATCGAGTGCAAGGTCATCGAGCTTCAGGAGGAATTCAAGGAGACCAGAGTCGTTGCGGAGATCGTTGGTCTGAAAGCCGATGAGGAAGTCCTGACAGACGGCAAGGTCGATCTTGGCAAGGTAGGGCTTGTTGTGTTCGATACGGTAGGTCTGTGCTATCGTTCAGTTGGTGACAGTGTCGGCGGTGCTTGGAATGTCGGAAAGAAGTTTCAGTAAATAGAGAATGATCGACTTTGATCCCACCGGAGTCAAGGTTCGCCGTATTGTTTAATTGTATTAGAGAGTCAATAAATACATGGAGTGCAAAGAAGTTTATGGCTGATAGAATATGTCCTGAATGCGGCAGGAAAATGAAACAGCAGTTTATAGGATTGAAGCATTGCGAATGTGGGATAAGCTGGCTGAAAAGTGAGGGGGTATTTCCAAAGAATGCCTGATATGATCTTTTGCCTTAAACGTGTCAAGGTCGGGAAGAAAACAAAGCATATCCCTGTTATAAAATACAAAAATGATGCGGATAATTGATAGAGAAAACAAAAGCCACGCAAATCGTTTGTGATCTGCGTGGCTTTTATCATTCAAGTAATTCCGTCGTGAGCCTTGCTCCATACTTAATACCGTACAAGATGGCAGCGTGAAACATGGCATTTGCTACATCATTGACAAGTGAGTCCATTTCATGCGTTCTCTCAGGCGGCAGCTCGTTTTCAATGAAGCAGTGCAATCTTTGCAGCAAGCTTAAATCGTCCGCTTTCATAATTGAATATTTCATTTACATAAGAAAATCCCTCATAAGACTTCTAAACAGTCTTATGAGGGATAGCTCTTTTCAGGCATTACGCTTCATTTATTAGTGGGTGCTGTATGGGTGCTGTACGGGTGCTACCGACAGTTTTTGAGCATTTCTCAGCGCGCTTTTCAGTCAAAAAGAAAACCTCGCAAACGCAGTGTTTACGAGGTTTTTCGTTATTTTTGATAAATAAACCCGTTCGGGATTGATTATCTCTTAGTCTTTTGAGGAACCGACCAAGTCCTTGTTAGTACACTGCAGCAAAAACTGACCCCTGGAAGAATTTTTCTCAAAGCTAACAGAAAGCCAACGATCATTGTTAATCTGGTATACCGTCATCGAATATGCAACACC
>JAIKWY010000131.1 GCA_024684395.1 Oscillospiraceae bacterium | reverse complement strand
CCTTTATACCGGTTAAGATTATTATAGCACATCTTTGTGATTTATGCAAGTTTTAGGTTTAACAGAATACTAATTCCATTTTGACGCAGGATTTTCTTGTAATCACGCTGAAAATCACGAGGTTCGATAAATGTTCCGGTCGTTGTCAGGAATACAAATCCGTTGTTAGGATATCCATTGGACTTCAGGTATGCTGTCTGCCAGATACGGTACTGTGCCAGCTTCTCGGCAATTTCCGGCAAAAGTGGGATAGTGCGGATGGAATGCACAGTCTTAGGTTCGCAGATCACGAGTGCTGTTTTATTAGGGGAGCTCTTATCCGTGTTGATCACTCGATTCAGGGTCTGGGTAATACGTATATAACTTTGTCCTGCCAGATCAATATGCACGTTCTTCCAGGGCAAACCAAGCAGCTCCCTTTGTCGGATACCAGTATAGAGTGCCAGCAGTATGGGCATTTCCATCCGGTTCCCTTTGGTTGCCTCCTGGAGCTGCTTCTGTTCTTCTACCGTGAAGAATCGCATATCCGCCTTTTTGCGTTTGGGTAGAACCACATGATCAGCAGGATTTTTCGGGATCATATCTAGGGCGACAGCCTGATCAAGCGCTTTATGCAGCAGGTCATATAAGTTCTTTACTGTTTTCGGACTCAGCCCACCTTCCCCATCAAGACGACCACTTCGGGACTTTTCATTGATGAATTGTTGTATGTCCGGCGGCAGTATTCCGGGAGTGAAAAGCTCCGCGGCATAATAGATGCCCTTGAACGTATAGCTTGTCAGTTCCTTGAATTCTTTCGAGCTTCGCAGCCGCAGATCCTCAGTAAGGATGCATTGGCATACAGAAGTTCCTCATAACGATGTGCAGCGTCTGTTCGTTCAGTTCAAAATGATTGCCGAACATGAAGTGTCAGTCCTCTGTTTTGCAAATCTGTCATCCTACAAACTGCGCAGCACATCAAACTGCTTCTTAGCTTCTGATAAAAGTGCCGAGTAATCTGTGTCTGTCCTGTTTCGCAGCAGTTCTGTCATCTCTATGACTGGTTTTGTTAACGGGGTGAGGGACAGATTGGCATACATACCTTTTAAGGCGTGTGCTGTTTCAAACGCCGCATCAAGGTTTCCCTCTCCGATCTGCTTTTCAAGCAAAGGCAACCGGTTATCTTCAAGCACCTTTGCGACAAGGCTGACATAGAAATCCGTCATATTCATGCATCTTGCAAGTCCCTCATCAACATCTGCGCCGTATTCTCTAAGCTTTTCAATTGTAAGCATGGTTTTTCTCCTCCAACTCTTTTTCGATCAGTGCGCCAAATTCCTCGGGCGGCAGAGGTTTTGAAAAATAATATCCCTGTATGATGTCACAGCCGAGCTTTTTCAGCAGCTCCATTTGTTCCTTTGTCTCAACGCCCTCCGTAATAACGGGGACTTCCAAAAGTCTTGCGATCTCTATCATGATGCCGACAAGCCGCTCCGTTTTCTGATTTTCGCAGATGCCACTGATGAATTTCATGTCCAGCTTCAAAGCGTCGATCGGGAGAGAGGTCAGCATATTGAGGGAGGAATATCCGCTCCCGAAATCGTCCATCTCGATCTTGAACCCGTTCGCCCTGAGCTTGCCTACTGTCTCAATGATCTGTGTGGAATTGTCAGTATACGCAGATTCAGTGATCTCCAAAAGCAGCTTTTCATTTTTCAGGCCGTTTTGTTCTGTTATGTCATTCAGGATCTCGACAAGGCGGGAATTGAACATATCAACTCTTGATACATTGACCGACACGGGAATTTCGATACCGTATTTTTCCTTCCACTGTTTTATCTGGGCGGCAGCCTCGTTCCACACGAATCGGTCGAGCTTCTGAATCAGTCCGTTATCCTCAAACAGCGAGATTAACTGTCCGGGGCTGACCATACCGAACTCCGGGTGAAACCAGCGGGTAAGAGCCTCTGCACTGGAAAGCTGCGGCTTGTCGCCTCTGATAGAATACTTTGGCTGATAGTACACACGGAACTGTCTTTCTGACAGAGCCTTGTCCATATCGCTTATCAGACGCTCGGCGTACAGCTCTTTGCTGTGCTGCTCGTCATTGTAGAATTCAAAGCAGGATACATAACTGCCCCTCAGTTTATGACAGGCAAGACGTGCGCAGTCAAAGCGGTGTTCCATACATGATGAACTGCCGTCATCGGAATATACGCCAAAACGCAGGCTGATATTGCTGTCATTGATGCGCTTGTTGATCATTTCGATATATTGCGGCAGCTTCAGTGCAAGCTCATCGCTGTGGGGAAGATAGATACAAAAATGATCGTTGTCACGTCGGCAGGCAAGTCCTCCCTCACGGCTGACGATCTCGTGGATACTGTCACCGATCGTTTTCAGTACACTGTTGCCGTAGCACCTGCCGTACAGCTCATTCACCACATGGAAGCGGTTGATATCCACAACGATTGCATCCATCGGCATATTGCTGTTTAGTTCGTCGAGCCTCTTTCCGTACTGAAAGAAGAACTCCTTATGAAACAGCCCTGTCAGCTCATCACGCTCCGTCTCATGGATAATGATACTGTCTTCTGCAAGCTCGATAGAATGACCGACTCTTGCACAAATGACCTCCGGCATATCAAAAGGCTTTGCGATAAAATCCGCAGCACCGATTTTCAGGCTCTCGACCTCCGCACCTTTTTCAGAGGTAAGCACGATTACAGGGATACGTCTCAATTCATTGTCGCTGCGCAGCAGTTTTAAAAGACTATATCCGTCCATTTCGGGCATATGCAGATCAAGTATCACGAGTGAGAGCTTAAGCCTGTCCCGCCTTATAATGTTTAAGGCTATTTCGCCGTTTTGCGCATAGCAGACTTCGTATTGACTTTTCAGCATCTTTCCGAGTATCTCTCTTGCGATATAGTCATCATCGACGATCAGTATTGTTCTTCGAAGTCCTTTTTTGCGTTCCAAAAGTTCCTGCATATGGTAACCCTCCTCCAAAAGAATATAGAATAAGTATAAACCGCACTATATTCTGATTAACAACAGATATGATTTTTGTCAGAATATATACTTACTCATTCTGATTTTACCACAAAAATCATAAAAAGTCAACAAATAAAGACGAATTACAAAAAAAAATACAACGCAGAGCAGCTGTTCCGCAGACAAGTAAGGAGCAAAGAGCCGGGCGGTCTGCTTCTGCTATTGCCTGTCTGGCTGAGAAGAGATCCGTTCGGAATTCCATCTGATTGAAAAAGGCCCTTGGCGGCTTAAAAGCGGCTATCAATCGCTATCCCCAAATTTTGAAAGCATGGCGGTTTGCAGAATAAAAGAGGTGCGCATACTGTAACCACGTCTTGGCAAAGGTTGCGAAAACACCTATATACCGTGATAATGCGGTATATAGGTGTTTCCCTTTACAGTGTAACAGAGAAATAATGTGTGGTTTCAATTGCCGGTGAAGCGTCTGAGATCATGTGAGCCCTTGCGTCATCTTCAGAACGCTCCGTATCAGAGGGATGAAGCGCCGTTGCGGATAAGAGATCAAGCGACAGCTTCCCGGAGAAAAGCAGCGGTATCACGAAGAACCCATTGATCAGAGCCAGGACGTTGGATCCGTCGAATCCCAGAGCGAAGCCGTTCTCCATCGCCGGCAAACCACCAGATATCCTGATCGCAAGCGGGAATAACAGATTGCGTTTCAGATATTCTCCATCCACCGATGGATCTTCTGCAGTATGTCCCTGCTTTCGGGATGTGAGGGCAACAGCGAGGGGAACGTATGTAAAAGATCCTTCCTGTCATGTGCATACCACAGCTTACAGGCGTGTCCTTGTGCTTACAGAACATGGGCGTACTGCAAGGTATAGTTCCTCAGAAAATCCCCACGGCTGCTTGTCAGATAGACCGGCGGCAACAGCCTGTTGATCTTCGGGTCGTCCGGATCATGATGCTGCATATTTTCCCTGTCAGCCAGATGCTGCCCGAAGGTATCCTTCTTGTAGACCATCCCCACCGGATCATTCCTGGTAAGGTAGAACATTCCGCTAAAAAAACAACACCTCTGAATCTCAGTAAGGGATCCGGGAGCTGATAGAGCACACGCAGTTTCCGTGAAAGCGCAGCAGCAACTGCCAAACGGCTGACAAACGCCCCGGCGCTTTCACCGATCACAAATACCCTGTCCGGATCGCCGTGATGCTGCTGCATATCCCGATGGATGAACGCGAACGCATCGCAGGCATCAGAGAACAATCCGTGCGCATCCGTCTTGTCGATCAGACGATAATCCACAGAATAGACCAGATGCCCCAGATGCGCCAGATTCCGACGGAATACCGGACACAATCCGCAGTTCCCGCTGATCAGTCCTCCGCCGTGGAAATAGATCGCAACAGGCAGTTTCCCGGAAGCGGGGAGCTGTTTGGGAAACACAGCTTCTGTATACAGCACTTCATCCCCCACATGTTTGAAAGCCATCTGCCTGATCTCTGTCAGGTCATCAGGGAGCGGTGCGTCCTGCTGTTCCACTTTCATGGGTGGGATGAACAGCGGCTTCTTTGGAGGTTCAGAATTAAACTTCTGACTGTCTTTCTGCATTTTTTGAAGCACAGTAACTGTTCAGTTCCCCTGAAGAATCCACAAAGTTGAAAGCAAAAAGTACAGAGTCAAAAAACTGTGATTCTGTCAATTTACAGCCGCCGAGAAATGTGCTATACTAAAGAAAAAGCAAGATAGTGGTGGTGAAAAAGGATGACAATAATAGAAGAACTCATGGCAACCGTCAGGGCACAGCAACATACGATCGAGGTTCTGACCATCAAATTGGAGGAGACCAATGCCAAGCTCGACAAAGCCAATGCCAGAATCGCTGAACTGGAAGATCAACTGCAAAAGGATAGCCATAACAGCAGTAAGCCACCATCCTCAGACGGCTATAAAAAGCCTTCGCCGAAAAGTCAGCGCAAGAACAGTGGCAGAAAAGCAGGCGACCAGACCGGACACAAAGGACATCATATGATGCTTCGCAATGATGTCCTGCATTTCCGATTCGGTGAAACAAACATTGAGGGTGTAAGACTTCTTTTCACGCTTTCGTTTCAGGTACTTCCGTTCGCCCTCGGAAAGCTCGTCCTCGGTCTTGTATTCAAGGGTATCCGAAGGATATTATCAAGATGCTATTTCAGTATATTGTAGATTATACGGATATTCCCGTTACAGAGGATCTGATGGATTCTTATGCACGGATGAATGAGGTGCTTAAATCTATGCTTGACTAACAGAGGATCATAGTAATAGAAAAGTATAGGGAGGCTCCCGCTATGTTACAACTTGCCCCATTCTTCCCCCCTCCCCTTCCATGATGCTCACGCCAAACTCATCACCGCTTCCACTGTTTGAGGATTGTAAAGAACGAAATGCATTACAGTGGTAGTAGAATGACAACATTCTACTCGTCATAAGTATTGTCGCCGGTATAGTTCCCGCAGCGAATCGCATGGTCAAGCGTCATGATCGTGGCGACAGCGACAGGATATGTGTCCACAATACGAAAACTGCGATGTGTACACACTTTCCGCCTGTACACATCTTTTCTTTCCACTTTTCCAGTTTTTTCAGGAAAACTATTTTTTCTTCATGATCATGACGGAACACTCTATGTTGAGTAAGGCTCCAATATTATAGGACTGATTCTATCTATAGGATCTTTTGTGGAAATAT
>JAIKWY010000057.1 GCA_024684395.1 Oscillospiraceae bacterium | reverse complement strand
CATATCAATCAACCATTCCAGCCGCTTTGCGTCTGGCACAAATAGGAATGAAAGATGTGCAGACAAGCGGCTACCTTTCTTGTAAAATGCGCTTGAGGGGAACACAAACTACAACGCACGGTGGAGTGAGTCGTAGATTGCTCTTGAAGCTCAAGCCAGTATATCAATCAGTGTTGGGATCACCTTTTCAAGCACAAATAAGTGGCACCTTGAGTCCGTACACTAAGGATTGTTTTAACGCCTGTTAAATGCTTGGTGATCCAGTCACTGCGTTCTCCTCGCCATTCCAATACGAGGAGGTCCGTCTTATGAAGGTCGTTTTTCCAACCTGCTGTGGGGTTGATGTGCACAAGCGATTTTTGGTCGCTACCATCATCACCTCGCCGACTGACAGCTTACAGCCGCACTATCAGAAGAAACGTTTTTCCACCTTTAATTCCGATCTGAATCGCTTTGCCGATTGGCTGCACGAGAATGCGTGTCTGGATGTCTGCATGGAATCCACCGGGAAATATTGGGTTCCCGTGTTCAACATTCTCGAAATGCGCGGCATTCGGGTTGTAATTGCAAATCCTAAATGGGTAAAGGCTGTAAAGGGAAACAAGGACGATACGAAAGATTCCAAGTGGATCGGGGATCTGTTTCGCATTGGGCTTGTGAAAAGCAGTTTCATCCCAGACAAAAGCATCCGTATCCTGCGGGAGTTTACCCGCTATCGCTACAAGCTCACGTCTATGAAAAGCAGCGAGAAAAATCGGTTTCAGAATGCTTTTACTGTCTGCAATGTCGCGTTGGACTCTGTTGTGTCCGATATGTTTGGTAAATCCGCAACTGCAATTACGGATTACCTTGCATCCAACGAGCCCTTTGACGTGGAGCATTGTGTTTCCCTGTTACAGCGTTCACTGAAAAAGAAAGCCGATGCTGTCATCGAATCCATCGAGGGCTACTCCATTACCGATGAGCAGAAGCTGCGTATCGGTATTATCCGTCAGCATTTGGATCACCTTGTTGACCTGATTGACAAGATGGACGACTGCATCAACACGCTCGTTTCTGGATACGAGGGACAGATCAATCTGCTTTGCACCATCCCCGGTGTGCGGAGAGATACTGCCATTACGATCATCTCTGAGATTGGCGTTGATATGTCGCAGTTCGGCTCCTCCAAACGCCTTTGCTGCTGGGCCGGTCTGACTCCCGCAAATAACGAGTCTGCCGGAAAGAAGAAGTCCGTCCGTATTTCACGTGCAGGAGTATATCTTAAACCGGCATTGGTAGAAGTCGCCCATGCCGCCGTGAAGGACAAGACCGACCCTTATTACGCACTAAAATATGAACGCATTGCAAAGCGCAGAGGAAAGAAACGCGCAATCATTGCCATAGCCAGAATGATCCTGACTGCCATCTACGAAATGTTTTCTACCGGGGAGGTCTGGAATCCCGTAGACCTTTACAAGGTAGATATGCCTGAACATCTGAAGGAGAAGCAGCTTGCCAAGGCTGTTAAGCAGGCAATTCGTTTCCTTGAAACGCAGGGGCTAAAGGTCAGTTAGCAAGCTTTCCTCAATCGTCTATGCCCCGGAAACATACTGTTTCGTCGAGGCTTGGTTTCGTGCGCCTTTTCTCTTCGGCGCTGTTCTGACTGTTTCTTTCACACTATGGCTGCATCATAATCTCCATATGGCAATGGTTTCACACAGGTAAAGTAAAAGTTGATTTTTGTTCATTAGGTGCTGTAGTGCTCTCCTATTTAGCATATTGCAGAGCCTTTGTGTACAGATCGCCAAATTCTCGGACAATTGCATCATAGGTGTCGCTTCCCGCGAAGCGCAGCTGCTTGTCTCCATACCGTATATCATGGACGCAGAGAAGCTGGTCACCCCAGAAGTAGAATGTGACCTCTGAGTGTTGCCCCACATGATATGCATCGGCAAAGAAGACCAGACCGTCTGCATAGTAAAACCCTATCCGATAACCTGTGTTCGGATCATCGTATGATGAGGATGTATACCAAGCCTGCCGGTCTCCTTTTGCATCCTTCCGGCCATAATAGGTTTCATTGATAACGTCTTTTTTCTGCTGGTTGGTGTATGAAACGCCATTCACGAGGTTTTCTTTGAGTGCTTTCGTATACGGAGATGTTGGGTTGATAGGGATTCTCACCGAGGAAGGATACGGAGCAGGCATGAACCAAGGCGCGTTGTTCGGTATTGTCGTGAAGCTATCCGTGATGCGCTCAACATATCGGTCACAGACAGTTCTGTTCCTTGTTGGATAGAACATCTTGATCAGATACAAAATCTGATTTGAAAGCACACCCTTGAAATAATATATATAATCTCCGGTGTAGCCGCTTAAATCAAACTTGTCCGCTTTTTTTGCGTCATATGTTGGCTTCGGATAGTCGTCTTTCAGCGATAAATACAGGTTGTTCATAAAAACCGTGCCCCGCTGATAATACATGGTTGTATCTATTTCGGTCAAGGTAAGATCCATACTCTGATCGAAATCGGTGAAAAATGAGCTCACGTATGCATTATTCCGATCTCGTTCTACTCCGGTCGAGTAAAAGCTCAATGGGAGCATTACGCTGGCACCGTTCTCGAAGGTGAAGACGTTGCTGTTCTTGGGTGCAGGACCATACGGCGCAGGGCCCGGTGCTGCAGGGCCAGGTGCTGCAGGGCCAGGTGCTGGAGGCCCAGGAACTACAGGCCCCGGCATTGCAGGCTCCGGTCCCGCAGGCCCCGATACTGTAAAAAACTTCTTTCCATTCCAACCCATGTGGCCATCTGCGGTTGAAAAGAAGAAAAAACCTGATTTTTCTGCCAGAATCGTTACTTCTGTTCCATTGGCAACCGTTCCAAGTACGCCGTTGCCATCCTTTGGCGTCGGCATAAAGTATATGCTGCCATTTGGTTTGGTCGATTTTACTGTCGCATATTGCGGAATTGTATAGTAATTATTGGCAGCAGGGTATTCCAGTTCAACGCCTCGGTTCGAGATATATGAGTAGTCGCTGTCGGCAAAAGCCGTGATAGGGAAAGTAAAACACATTAGTACGCAAAGTATGCAGGACACAATTCTTTTCATTTCTAGTAACCTCCATCTCGCTATTCCTGCACATTTGTCAAATTCATCGTAGCTGAATATAAGCTTAGTCTAATACTTGTGAAATAAGGCTTCCGCAAATGGGACAAGATCGACGCTTGAAGGATGCCTCAGGCGCGATGTGTCCAGATCATGCAGGCGAACACGATCCAAATTGTCTGCATCTTTGAGACACGATGCCAGTTTCATATAGCGCGTCATATTCTCATCTGCAACCTGGTATATTTGCCCGATCCTAAACATATCCTGATCGCTGTGTGAGTGTGCCGCAATCACGGCAAGCAGGATTCTTTGATCCTGACTGTTCAAAGAATCCCACAGCCATGTAAACCGTTCCGTTTTGAGCATCTCAGCAGATCGGTTGCCATGTTCATCATCGCGATAGTCATTTATACGGCCAATATCGTGATATGAGCACGCATACAGCAACATCTCTGTATCATGTCGATCCAAGGATTCTTTCCAAGCGACCAGAGCACCCAATAAAAGGACACGTTCTATATGCTTCGGTCCATGAAGGTAGCTTATATAAAGAGCGTCAACATCAAGATTCTCATATGCTTCCGTCAACTGCTTATAGTACGGCGTCTTCACAAAAAGTGACAACAGTTTGTTATCCTGTGTCCAGTCCGTACTAATTAGTGTCTACTGCACAAACAACAGGATTTGCGTTTCATAGTAAATGCTGAAAAATGTGCGCAAAAGAAGCCGTAGCCTCCTCTGCAGATTTAATGTCAGAACAGACAGAAAGATCATCACTTCACTTGTGTGCTGGAGCTT
>JAIKWY010000008.1 GCA_024684395.1 Oscillospiraceae bacterium | reverse complement strand
TAATCAGACAATTTGTAGTATATCTTTTTGTGATCAACAATCTCTTCGGATTTCAGGTACTGTCCGCCAGAGCTGTTGCTGCTGAAACTCCATTGCAGATGTCGATAATCACGCATACTGTTCTCCTTTATGGTCAAAAGCGACTTTGACTCGTCTGATTCTATTATACCACATTATCAGATGGATTGCAAGCAGTTCTATGTTCTACATTCAATATGACGACAAAAAAGACACACCTGCTAATTCGATCGAATTCATAACTGAGTCGAACAAAAATGGACTGGCAGCTATTACGCTGCCAGTCCATTTTTGATTGGAAAGAAGTATTGCCATCAAATTCGGAGTATTTCAATATGCCATTGCTTTTCGTTTCGAGAACAGAGCAGATACAAATGATTTTGCACCCTCCTTGACAGCCACACCCAAATGCTGTAATCCTTTCATAGCTGATCAAAGCCATTCATATCATACATTATGTGCAGCCTTTTATAAATCGCACTTCCTGCATAATAATCCCCCTTACCAGCAGTGCGGCTACCGGTAAGGGGGATCTAAAGGGGGCTTATTTGCGGAGCACTTCACGCTTGAGCAGTCCCAGATCGAAGATGTCGATCACATCATCCTCGTTGAGATCGCCCTGAGAGGCGTCCGTCAGGCTGCCAATACCGAGCAGATACTTCTGCAGCATGACAACATCGAGTACATTTACTTCGCCGTTAGCGTCCACATCGCCGCGCAGCTTTTCAGGGGTCTGCGGCTCAGTTGCCGGGGGCTCAGTAACAGGCGGTTCTGTCGTAGGCGGCTCGGTTGCCGGAGGCTCTGTTGTGGGCGGCTCCGTCGGCTCGGGTGCCTTCTCTGCGACCGGCTCGAAGATATAGGATGCTTCCTGGTTGTCCGAACCGATGAGCGTATAGCTGCCGTCTGCATTGCAGCGGATCGTGTAGGTGCCGGACTTGCCGTCAGCTTCGGTCAGTGTATACTTGCCGTCCTGGTTTCTGGTGACGGTGCGGTTGCCAGTGACCTTGCCGTCAGAGGTGCGGCGGAAGCTGTAGAGGCCGTCGTTGACCTGCGGGTGAACAGGCGTGATCGTGAAGAGCTGGCAGTCAAATGCATTGTAGGGATACTGTGCGATATTGGCGCCGTTCTCGGTAGACCACTCAAAGACATCGAGCGAGCTCTTGGTGCCGGAGCACTTGGAGAGGATGCCGTAGTAGCCGTCCTTGGCAGTGAGCTTGAACAGCTGGTTGTCAGCACCGGTGTAGGTCTGGAGTTCGACATTAGTGCCGTCCTCGGCGGTATTCGATGCCACTGCAACGACCTTCGACTCATCGCCGACGGAAGCGATACGGCAGTAGCCGCCATCCTCTGCGATGATGCGGAACTGCTGTGCAAAGCAGCCGTTCTGATCCCACTGCTGGATGTTCGTACCGGCATCGGTCTTGCCCTCGGGCAGATCGAGCGACATGCTGCTGTTCTTGTTTACAATGTAATAGCTGACGCCGGAGAGCAGGTCGGTGCCGTCGATCTTCAGTGCTGCGCCGGGGGCATCGTTCATGACAGCGTCCCAGTTATAGACGAGATCATACTCCGGATTGGCGTAATCGCCCGACCATGCACGCTCCTTGCCGTTGAACTGCTCATTCTTGGCGCCCCAGACAGTCTGGTTGTTTGTACCGACTGCCGTGAAGCTCATGACCTTCTTGTTCTTCTCGTTCTTGCCGGCGTAGAAATAGCCCTTGTAGGTCTTGCCGTCGATCACGAGCGTAGCTTCTGCGGAGGAGGCTGCCTGCTTCCAGGTGCCCTTGGCATCGCCGGAGATCGAGCCGTCTGCATTCAGGTTGATCGTCTTGTAATGGATGATGACACCGTCCGTTGCATTGCCGTGATTGATATACTCATACTTTCCGACGATGTCGCTTTCATTGTAGCCGCCCTTGGAGAGTTTGTCACCGGCATATTCAAACGGAGTTACGACCGGCCAGCCGTCTGCATTGAAGTACATCTGATGCACACGCACCTGATGACCCTCGCCGCCGTCGTCGAATCTGGCGTGATACAACAGATACCACTGGCCGTCATCATCCCGCAGCACGGAATTGTGACCGCACGCCATGTAGGCTCTGTCAATGGTGGAGAATTTATAGTTGCCCATGACCTTTAGGCCGACGGTGTCCAGGTTGGTATTGGCGCTCAGAACTGCCTGATGGCCTGCCGGATCTGTGAAAGGACCGAGCGGCGACTTGGAACGGGTCACACGCATGTTATAGCCGCCTGTCGAAGTCAGACCGCCGTAGGTCGTCCACAGGTAATAGTAGCCGGTCTCCGGATTGTAGTCGATGAACGGACCCTCACCGGACTTGAAATAGCCGCCGGCGATCTTAGTGCCAAAATAGCTGTCTACCATGCGGCCATCCGAAGTCGTGCCGGTCTTGGGATGGATGCAGCGGCCGGTCTTAGGGTTAATCTCAAGCGTGAAGATACCGCCAGACCAGGAACCGTAGGTCATATACATCTTGCCGTCTGTACCGTAATAGATGGTCGGGTCGATGGCGTTCGGGAAGAGATTGTTGTTGAAGTCATGGTTGCTGAACCACTGGTTGTTATATGTGACTTCGCCCTTTTCGATCAGCTCGTCGATGTTGGTGGTGGTGTATTTGCGGTTAACACGCTTGGTGTCGCTGGTCACGTAGCTGTCATTGTCATAGAAACCGGAATAGATCAGCGTATCGCCGAAGGTATACGGTCCCTGGATGTTCTTCGCCCATGCATAGCAGATAACGGAGCGCTTGTAGGTCGAGCTGGTGCAGAAGTACATCACATACGCACCGGTGGTGCCGTCCTTGCACTGGAAATCGGGATTCCAGATCACGTCCGGTGCCCATACCGCAAAGCCGCCCTTGCAGTCCTCGAGATCCTCGCCGGCCCAGTTGAACGCCTTTTTGAGATTCTCGGAGAGATTGCCGAACTCGACGTTGTTGGTACGTGCATAGCCGTTGGTAAAGCGATCCCAGTTGATGAGATCATTCGACCGCGCTGCTTCGATGTGTGAACCGAAGACGTAGTAGGTCTTACTGTCCTTGACTACGGACGGGTCGTGGACGGATACTCTCCGTCCGCCGGCATTGACGTTCAGTGCATGCATGCCCGATATGGTCAGACCTAGTGCAAGGAGTAGCGCAGTCATTCTTCTTTTCTTCATTTAATAACCCCCTTGTCAGGTTGATTGGTTTACCCTTTCTTCCGGGTTACTTCTATTATACTGACTTGCTGTGGATTTGTCTATTTCATATCCTATCCAATATCAACAGTTTTTTCATATACCCCAATATTGGATATGCGGTATTGATGCAAAGAAGTGCTGAATTCAGGATACAATTCTGCATACCAAAGACAATGACTGTCAAAACATATCCCGAACTGCTGACATCCGTGTATAGCAGAAATTCAAAAATGCGGCTATAATAAAAGCAACAGAATAAAAATCAAGGGGGTATCCTTATGAAGAAACGAAACAGGATCCGTGCCGCCATCGCAGCGCTTGCGATGCTCAGCACGATGCTGCCGGGCATGGCTGCGCAGAGCCTTCCGGCGGCCGCCAAATACGGCACCGGACAGGAGGTCGTAGAGCATCTGAACCGTGGCATCTCGGCAGTCAACACCGGCAAGGGAATGCTCGTGAGCTGGCGCTTCAATGCGGATGATCCGGACGATGCAGAATTCCGGCTCTACCGGGATGATGCGCTCATCTACACCAGCACCAAGGACAAGCCGACCTGCTATCTCGATATGCAGGGCGGTGCAGGCTCGAAGTATCGGGTCGATACACTGCAGAACGGACAGGTCATCGGCTCGGAGCAATGCCGGCATACTTCCGGCAAGAGCTATTTCGACATTCCGCTGAACAGCCCCGGCAGCCAGTATTCGCCGAACGACTGCTGTGTCGGCGACGTGGACGGCGATGGACAGTACGAGATCTTTCTGAAATGGGATCCGAACAATTCGCAGGACAATTCCAAATCCGGTAAGACCGACAAAGTCTTTATCGACTGCTACACCCTCGAAGGCAAGCAGCTCTGGCGCATCGACCTGGGCGTGAACATCCGTGCAGGTCAGCATTACACACAGATGTGCGTGGCGGATTTTGACTGTGACGGCCATGCGGAGCTCATTACCCGCACTGCAGACGGCACCAAGGACGGCAAGGGTAAAGTCATCGGCGACGGCTCCAAGGACTACCGCAACGGTGACGGCTACATTCTCAGCGGTCCGGAATACATGACGCTCTTTGACGGGCAGACCGGTGCAGCGCTTGACACGATCAATTTCCCGGTGCCGAGAGGCGATGTCAATTCCTGGGGCGACAAGTACGGCAATCGCGTTGACCGTTTCAACAGCGGTATCGCCTACCTCGACGGCGTGCATCCTTCGGCTGTCTACAACCGTGGCTACTACACCCGCATGACGATCTCGGCAGTTGATGTCGTGAACGGGAAGCTGAAAGTCCGCTGGATCTTCGATTCCAACAAGGACAACAACCCCAATTGCTATTCGCAGGGCAATCACAACCTGATGGTCGGCGATGTGGACGATGACGGCAAGCAGGAGATCAGCATGGGCGACTGCGTGATCGACGACAACGGCAAGCCCCTCTGGGCTTCCGGCAAGGGTCACGGCGATGCGCAGCACCTCGGTGATTTCCTCCCCGACCGCCCGGGTCTGGAGCTCTGGGAGTGCCATGAAAGCGGTAAATACGGCGTAACACTGTTTGATGCCAAGAACGGCGCTGTCATCTTCCACAAGGACGGAGACAAGGACACCGGCCGCTGCTGTGCAGACAATGTCTGGGCAGGCAACAAGGGCGCTGAGTTCTGGGGTTCCCGTCCGGCAGGCATTGTGATGGACGGCAAGGGCAACACCATCGGCAACAAGCAGCCGGCGCAGAACTTCCTCATCTACTGGGACGGCGACCTCGAGCGTGAGTTGCTTGATGGTACCTGGATCACGAAGATGGCCGCCAAGGATCGCATCGATACCATATTCACTGCTGACGGCTGCGCTTCCAACAACAGCACGAAGTCCGTTCCCTGCCTGACTGCCGATCTGTTCGGTGACTGGCGTGAGGAGCTTATCATGCGCACAAGCGACAACAAGAAGCTGCGCATCTGGTGCACCAATGCGGAGACGAAAGTTCGTCTGACCACGCTGATGCACGATGTACAGTACCGCGCGCAGGTTTGCTGCGAGCAGTCCTCCTACAACCAGCCGCCGCACACGAGCTATTATCTCAGCTCGGATGCCGCACTCCCGCAGCGTCCGAATGTGAAGGTACGCGGCGCTGAAAATGTGCAGCCGCCGACCACAGAACCCACTGAGGCTCCTACGGAACCCCCGACACAGCCCGCCAACACACTCCCCGAGCCGCAGGCACCGGACGAGCTCATCTATGGCGATGTAAATTTTGACGGCGTGGTGGACATCTTCGACCTTGCTCTCGTGAAGAAGCAAATGCTGCACCCTATCTTCGGCAGAAACGCCCTTCGTCGTGCGGACGTGGATGCAGACGGCAAGGTAACAGTTGTTGATGTTGTAGCGCTTCAGAAATACCTGCTTACCGGGCGGTATGTGCCGGCGTTCGAGAAGAAGCTTACATTCAGCTATGCTATTGATCAGAAGATCGACAAGGGCGTTCACGAGGACAAGAATGCAGGCTTCCTTGAAAATGCTTACGTCAACCTCGACAATGAGGCCGGCAGTGCGCTTGAGTGGACCGTTTTTGCGCAGGAGGACGGCAATTATCTCTGTACATTCGGTACGGCAAACGGCAGCACAGCGAACCGTTCCATGCGGATCGAAGTCAACAATGGCGAGGAATACTGGGTGCAGGATTTCCAGACCACCGGCGACTGGACGACCTGGCAGGAGCGCGGCATCGTTCTCCCGCTGAAGGCCGGCAAGAATACCATCCGCATGATCTCGCTGACCTCTGACGGCGGCCCGAACATCGACTACCTCAAGACCGCATGGACAACGACTGCTGCCGCCGATGCGAATGCCGGCGATCCTCGTCCGATCCAGCTTTCTGTCAGCAGACAGACCAATCCCTTTGCGGGCAATATCACCAAGCAGTCCGACAGCTACAATTACGGCGGCGACCCTGCGGCATTTGTAGACGGCGACACCGTGTACGCCTACACCGGCCACGATATTTCCACCAATGCCGAGGTCGATAATGCGATTTACAATATCCCGGAATATCTCTGCTACTCCACCAAGGATCTCGTCAACTGGAAGTACGAGGGCGTTGTGATGAACATGCGGGATGTTTCCTGGGGCGATTCCAAAAGCGCCTGGGCAAGCCAGGTCATCAAGCATAACAACAAGTATTATCTCTACTTCTGCTCCTGGGACAAGACCTCCGAGGGCAAGCAGTCCATTGGCGTGGCAGTCGCAGATTCCCCGACCGGCCCCTTCCGTGACATCGGTCATCCCGTCGTCAAGGGAACGCTGACCAATGACCAGTCCAGCAACTGGGACGACATCGACCCGACCGTCTGGGTTGAGAAGGACCAGAACGGCAACGAGCATCGCTATCTTGCATGGGGCAACAGCAGATACTATATCTGTGAGCTGAATGATGATATGACGAGCGTGAGAGACCTAAACGGCGACGGCAAGATCACCTTCGGCGGCGATGGCACGAACGGCGATGTGTTCTATCGTGGCAAGGGCATGAACATGTATACCGAAGCACCGTGGATCTACAGACGGCAGCGTGAGGATGGCACTTACTACGGCAATTACTATCTGATCTACGCCTATGGCTGGCGTGAGCAGATGGCGTATTCCACCTGCACCGACCTGCTCAAGGGCGACTGGACATTCGGCGGCGTGATCTTCGACTGCAATGCGACCTCGAACACCAATCACAGCGGTCTGTTCGACTTCAAGGGCAAGACCTACATGATCTACCACAACGGCGCACTCCCCGAGGGCAACGGTTACCGCAGAAGCCCGAACATCCGTGAAGTCAACTTTGACAGCAACGGCCGTATCCTGAAAATGGAGGAGACCACGGCTGGCATCGCAGGCACAGTTTCCACGATCAGCAGCATGAACGGCGATCTGCTCGGTCATGCAGCATTCACCAATTCGACAGTGGACAAGGATTATCCGTATACCAACGTAGCACTCGGCTTCAAGCTCAGCGGCCTGACCGCACATGATACGGAATGGGTACTCGTACCGGGTCTCGCCAATGTGGAGGAACCCACGTATGTATCCATCCAGTCGGAAAACAAGACCGGTCTGTTCGTCACGGTCAATGGCAGCAATGCCGTGCTGGCACAGCCGACAACGATCCTGGCAAATGACCTGAAGCGTGCGACATTCCGCACGATCCAGGGTCTGACCGACCGCAGCAAGGTGACGTTTGAAAGCGTTTCCAATCCCGGCACCTATTTGACCTGCACTTCTTCCGGTGCTCTGACTCTGACGGACGGCAGCGATCCGGCTGCATGTACTTTCCAGGTCAGCGCCAAATAATTCCCTGATCCTTGTATCGGATCATGTGCATGATATAGCAAATACCAACCCTTTCTATAATGTAGCACAAGCACCGTCTTTGGGGTAAAAGACGGTGCTTCGTGCAAAGGAGGATTATTATGAAAACAAAGAGACTTGCGGCGCTTCTGTTCGCTGTAACCATGATAACGTCAGCACTATCATTGCCGCAGCTTCCGACAAACGCAGCGGATGTGCGGAAATTCGACCTCGGCGGCAATGTCCAGAGCGGTTGGACAAGTGTCAGTGCATCGACCGGCTACGACAAGAACAAGGGCTATGGCTTTGGCGGCAGCGGCGTGAAGAATGTCGGTGCTTCGGGAAAGAATGAGCTATCGGATGCGGTACAGTTCACTGACTGGATAACCACGTTCAATGTTGATCTGCCGAAAGGTCTGTACCGTGTGAAGGTCACGCTCGGCAACACCTCCCGCACGAGCGTTTACATGGAGAACATGATCCAGATCGTCAACATGACAGGCAACAATGCCGTGGATCAGATCCTCATCCCGGTCACAGACGGTCAGCTCAACATCCGGGCAGGCGCCGGCAAGGACGGCACGGCGTTCTCCATCAGCGCCCTCGAGATCGAGAAGGTCTCCGACGATCCGACACTCCCGCCGACCATCTGGATCTGCGGCGACTCGACTGTCTGCAACTATTATCCGCTCGACACGAGCACACAGGGCGGCTGGGGGCAGATGCTCGGCCACTACGTGGACAAAGGCTGGAACATCCGCAACATGGCGGCTTCCGGGCAGTGGGCAAAGGGCTTTATGGATGCCGGACAGTTCACACCGATCGAGACCTATGGCAAGCCCGGGGACGTGTACATCATCTCCATCGGCATCAATGACAGCAAATACTACAAGGGCGACGAGTACCAGAAATACATCACCGACATGACCCAGCGCGCGAAGAAAAAGGGCATGGACGTCATCCTCGTCAAGCAGCAGGGGCGCAACGGCGACGCACAGCGCAACCCGCTTCTTGAGCGCCGCTGGTATGCATGGGAGCTTGATCAGGTCGCTGCGCAGGAGAACGTACAGGCAGTCGATCTGTTCAAGCTATGGCAGGATTACTGCATCCAGATCGGCCCTGACAAGACGACGCAGCTCTATATGAACGGCGATACGCTGCATCCGAACCGTGCCGGTGCGGAAAAGCTGGCGGAGCTCTTTGCAACGCAATTCAAGCAGACACCGGGCAGTACAGAACCGTTCACGGAAGCGCCCACCGAGCCCCCGACTGAACCGGAACCGCTGCATGGCAGACTGATCCGGGAGGTGCAGATCTTTGACACGGCAAATGCTGCTGCATGGTCGATCCGTGAGGGACTGCATGTTGGTGACGAGGTATTCGGCGA
>JAIKWY010000168.1 GCA_024684395.1 Oscillospiraceae bacterium | reverse complement strand
CGGGATCGAGCTGATCGATTTCAAGCTGGAATTTGGCAAAACCAAGGACGGAACCATTGTGCTGGCCGACGAGATTTCCCCGGATACCTGCCGTTTCTGGGACAGCACCACTCACGAGAAGCTCGACAAGGATCGCTTCCGCAGAGACCTTGGCAATGTCGAGGAGGCATACCAGGAGATCATGAAGCGCCTGATGGGAGAATAAGCACATGGGTGGCTTTTTCGGAGCAGCATCTGAAAATGACTGCGTCACAGACGTATTCTTCGGGACAGATTATCACTCCCATCTTGGCACCCGCCGCGGCGGTATGACTGCGTGGTGCAAAACCCATGGATTCCAGCGGGCGATTCACAGTATTGAGAATTCGCCCTTCAGAACCAAGTTTGAAAATGATGTGACCCATATGCAGGGAAATCTCTGCATCGGCTGCATCAGTGATACCGATCCGCAGCCCATTCTGATGCGTTCACGCCTTGGTTTGTATGCGGTGTGCAGTGTCGGAATCATCCGCAATGCACAGCAGATTGTCGATGAGCTGCTTGAAAACGGCTGTGCCAGCTTTGAATCCATGAGCAGCGGCAATATCAATTCCGGCGATCTGATCGGTGCTCTGATTTCGCAGAAAAATCCCTTTACGGAGGGTATTCGCTATGCACAGGAAAAGATCGAAGGCCCCATGAACCTGATCGTGCTGACAGAGGATGGAATCATCTGCGCCCGGGACAAGGACGGCAGACTGCCCATTATCATCGGCAAGCGCGATGACGGTTATTGCTGCTCGCTCGAATCCTTTGCATTCCAGAAGCTCGGTTATTATACCTTCAAGGAACTGAAGGCAGGTGAGATTGTCCGCCTGACCTCCCGGAGCTGTGAAACGCTTGCACCGGGCAAGGATGATCTGAAGATCTGCTCCTTCATGTGGACTTATTACGGCTATCCGAACGCTGTTTATGAGGGTGTCACCGTTGAGACCATGCGTACACGAAATGGTGAGATCATGGCCGAAAACGATATGAAGGCCGGCAGGCTGCCCGATGTGGATTATGTCTGCGGTGTTCCGGATTCCGGTACGCCTCATGCCATTGGCTATGCCAACAAGAGCGGTATCCCGTTTGCAAGACCATTCATCAAGTATACGCCTACCTGGCCGCGCAGCTTTATGCCGACCAGCCAGACTCTGCGCAACCAGGTTGCCAAGATGAAGCTGATCCCGGTACATGAGCTGATCGAAGGCAAGCGCCTGCTGTTCGTGGATGACAGTATCGTCCGCGGAACACAGATGCGTGAGACCGTCGAATTCCTCTACGAGAACGGCGCGAAGGAAGTACACATGCGTTCTGCATGTCCGCCGATCATGTACGGCTGCAAATATCTGAACTTCTCGAGGAGCACATCTGAAATGGAGCTGATTGCCCGTCAGGTAATTGATGCATTTGAAGGTGCGGAGGGAATGAAGTATCTTGCAGAATACAGCAATTCCGAAACAGAGCGCGGCAGACGGCTGCGTGATGAGATCTGCCGCCGGCTGAAGCTGACGAGCCTGGAATTCCAGTCGCTTGAAGGCACTGTCCGTGCGATCGGCAGACCGCAGTGTGAGCTTTGCACCTATTGCTGGAGCGGCGAAGAATAAGAAACTGCATCAGGGACAACAAGACAGAGAGAATACGCCAGCCCGAAATCCGTCAGAGCAGCAGTTCACGGCGCGGACAAGCCGGACAGTCTGAACGGAATGGATGAGGGCAGCAAATCTGGCAGAGCTTTCTGCCTTACCTTTGATAACAGGAGGGTCATTACCCATGAAAAGTTTTTCCGAGAGCTATAAGAAGGCCGGCGTTGACGTCACTGCCGGATATGAGGCTGTCAGACTGATGAAGGAGCACATTGCACGGACGAATGTTCCGGGTGTGCTTTCCGGCATTGGTGGTTTCGGCGGCCTGTTTGAGCCGGATCTGACCGGTATTGAGAAGCCGGTATTCGTTTCCGGTACGGATGGCGTCGGCACCAAGCTCAAGCTCGCATTCCTCATGGACAAGCATGACACCGTCGGCATCGACTGCGTGGCCA
>JAIKWY010000148.1 GCA_024684395.1 Oscillospiraceae bacterium | reverse complement strand
TTAATACAATATTATGATGATAATACAAGTACAATTATGAGTAGATTGTAATCGATACTATTGTACAATATCGTTTGTTTTTATCGAGTGAATGTGGTGTAGAACTATGGTTTAGTTTAGTTATCCATTTGTATTCTTATTTATATAATATGAAATTGTAATATTGAAACTATCATAATTCTTGATTTTGTAGTACATTAGTTTAATCATGAGATGAAGCTAAACAAATCGGATTCTCATGAAAATTACCATTAAGGAGGGCTTACGTATGATGAGCCAGAAGGAAAAGTTCGAAAGGACACAGGAACGAAAAGAAGCTGCCACAAAAAAATCAACTTCCGTGCGGTTGAGTGACAATGAGAAAAAGATCATCAACCAGAAGGCGAAAGAAAAGGGCATGAACGCTTCGGAGTATCTTCGGGATTGTGGTCTGCACGGTGGTGAAAGCATCTCTCCATATGCAAAATTGAAGATCCAGAATCTTGTCAATGCGGCCTATGATGAACTTAATGCAACAAATCCTGAAAAAGCAAAGGCATTGTTAGAGGAGGTGAAGGAAGTATGGATTTTATCATGATTAAAAGAAGCACTCCCGGTGATGATGAACATCGGGAAAATCTGGTCAAATATATTGAGGATGACCGTAAGATCGCTGTTGGAGGAAACGGTGTCGATTATCATGATCCGGAAGCGACGATTAAACAGATGCAGTATGTCACAGATTACTACGACAAGTCCCATCAGTGCTCTGCTATCCAGATGATAGTTGCGTTCGACGATATGGTGAAGGATGCTGAGACTGCAATCGACTATGCTCGACAGATTGCAAAGACCATTCCCGATGAATATCAAAGCCTCTATTGCGTTCATGAAAAGGATCACGAGATCGGGAATTATCATGCTCATTATTTAATCAATCCCGTCAGCTCTAAGGGGAAAAATCAATTTGACACCAGTCGCGAAGGCTTACAGCCGATCTGCGATGAAATTGAAGAAATCACTGGAAACGACAATGATCTGATTTTCAAAAGAAATCGGAACAGCAATTGACAAACAAGTCACTATCATAAGCATAGCATAACTAAACAATTATTAGGAGGATCGGGGCGTAATGCCCCGATCAATTGTTTGTAAACATAATATTTACAAAAATAGCATGATTTCAATTCCGTTGTAAGCTATAATAATAAGGGAGATAAGTATATCCGAATCCCTTACATAGAGTACTTGTCAAAACAAAAAGTAGATAAACAAGGGATGAAATAGTTAGTCTCCTACTTTTAAAGAGGATATGCTACAAAAGAAACAACACCTTTTCCCAGGGTATTTTTTTATGAAATGGAAGTGAACGCAATGATATCGCCAATTGAAAGATTCCTTATTCAGTATCATGATAAACTTGACCGTAATGAATATGGAACTCCCATATACGAGAAGAAACTACAAACAATTCTGGATAATCTTTTAAAGCTGCCTGAGCTGCAGTCTCAAAATTACACAAACTACTATGATTTTTTCAACAATCTCTTGAGAAGCAGTAGGGGTTCCGAATTCCAATTCTACTCCATTCCTGAAAAAACTGTTGGCGATGAGCCATATATAGGTACTGTCTTACATGAAGATATCTGGAAGGCGTGGAAGCCTCAAGATAACATTTTCATAGCTGCAGGTACTGGCAGAGGCAAAAACACCTTCATCAAAAAGGAATTACTTCAATATCTATGGTCTGGAAAAGTTGTAATCTTTGAAAACAGAGAATCGCTGATGCAGCAGCAAATCCTGGACATGGTCAGGGAGATTGATCCTGGGGCGCTTCATGATCCAGCTAATAGTGAAGGAATGATCTATTTCTATAACGATAATTATCTCTTAATATCGTATCAAACTGCATCAATAAAATGTGCTCTTCAAGACAGGAGATTTTTGGAATTCTGTTCTCAAGCAAGTTACTTCATATTCGATGAAGTGCATTTTATACTGGATGACGCCTATTTTAATAAGGGAATTTCTTTTTTTGTCAATCATTTCTTCCCAGATCTGCGGTTTTATAGAGAAATGGAATTACAGCAGAACAGGACACTGCTAGATATTGCAAAACAAAAAGAAGAAATAAGGAAATCTTTTGTGTATTATAATGGGTATCAGTATCAGAATCCTTTGAGGGCAGATCAGAATCAAGAGATTGAACAACACCTAAGGATGAATCCCCAATATACATCATTATGCAATCTTGAACAAATAAATCTAAATAAAATACTTGAATTACAGAAGCAAAAAAAAGAAAAGAACTATAAGGCAACAAGGATATTTATGTCCGCAAGTATGGAAGAGTTTTATTCTTTCTTGCAAATGGTGCAGCCATTCGATCAGGAGCCAAACGAAATACATCCGAGAGAACCGCTAACTGGTATTGACAGATCTCAGGCAGTATATCCGATTTTGTGCGAAGCTAATCGTGGCGGTAATCCATACCAGATTCTATCTATGCCAACAGATTACGATTTCATAAAGCCATATCAATACACCAAATTAGAAGATATAGTTGAAGAGATTAAGAAGTCACCAGATAATGAAAAATGGTTGGTTTTTGTAAACTCCATCGAGAAGGGAATCAAACTTAAAGAACAATTAAAGAAAGCTATCGGTGAGTCTGTATACTTCTTAAAAGCCGATAATAAGATGAGTCCGGAGAATAAAAAGGTATATAAATCACTTGTTGAACAATGTTGCTTTGATTGCCGCGTTCTAATAGCAACAACAGTCATCTATAACGGAGTCAATGTAAAGGATCCTCGCGTCAAACACATTGTAATTCCATTTACAACTCCATCGGTGGTAAAACAGTTGATCGGCCGAAAGCGACTAGATGAAAAAGAAAAGGGAAAGTCTGACTCTGTAAATATATACTTTCACAATGTAAAGTATGCCTACTTTTGCAGCTATGTCCTTTGCCCAGTTCCGGAGCGTACTTGGATCAACGTAGCTGTCACCCAACTCGTTACAAAACACAAAAGGGTCATTTACAAATGTGCCTAAAATGTCAGCCTCTGCACGCTGCTGTGCAAAGTGACATTTTAGTTCTGTTACAAGTTCTTCTAGAATCGGGATCTGACGGTTCTTTCCATTTTTTGTCGGACCGATGCGGAGGACTGTCTTATGCCCCGACATCCCTGAGAAATCCTTTACCCGGTTCAGCGATCCCTCCACGGCAATGTACCAAATATCACCTTCGCACCGAAGTGAGCTTTGCCGGAGGGCACTCAGTTCACCGATACGGCAACCGGTAAAGAATGCGAGCGGGAAGAAAATGCCCCATCGCTCATTCCGGCTTTCGTCAATGAGCCGTTTGATCTGGTCAAGAGTGAGGTACTCAACCTCCTTTTGCTCCAGCTTTGGCAGTTCCACAAATTCTGCAGCATTTTTCGTGATCAGGTCTGCGCCAATCGCTGCATGCAGCGATTTCCGGATCATCAGGATCATTGACCGGATCGTTTTCTCGCTCATACCTCCACCCTTCAGGTTTCCCTCTGTTTGCAAATACTGAATGTAGGTCTGTAAATGGCAATTTGTCAAGTCTTTCAGCCGTATCTTACCAATGGGATGACGGGCGATGTGCTGTCGGATATAACATTCATATCCTGTGCGGGTAGAATCCCGGATATTAATCGAAAAGGTGTTAATCCAGAATTCCAGCCAATCCGAGAGCGTAATATCAGAGTCACAAATAGATGGCGCAGCGGATACTCCGTATTTCAGGAGTGTCTCGCTACGCCATTTTTCTGCGTCTGTTCGCTTTTTGAAGTTCTTGCTAATACGCCGTTTCCCCTGCGGTCGGGAAAGGTCGGTGATCCATACCTCTGCCCGGAACGGCAGATTCTTACTTGGGTACTTGGGCTTGTAAACGGTACCGGAGCCATTAGCAGCCTTACTCATTTACCTCACCCCCGATCTCAAACGGTGCTGCGGTTCGAGCTGCTATCATTTTCTTCAGCCCTTCCATAGGGATATAGAGCCTACGGCTTCCTGACAGCTTGACAGCCGGAATGATTCCCTCTTTGAGAATTCGATACATGACTGTCCTCCCGATACCGAGCAGCTTCCTCGCTTCATCCGGCGTGAGAAGCAACTTCTGCGTCAACGGGAGCTGCTCAGTCTCATGTAGCACTTTATATAATGCATACCCGTCTACTGATACTCCCCTTTCACTTGCGTGTGCTTCCAGTTTTTCGTACTGCTCCTGTGTCAGATGCAGCGCGATTGTGTAGTCGTTCTGATTCATAACCGAACCTCCTGAGTTGAATTTCAGCATAGCTGATTAACAGAACGTACTACGATTTTTGAAAATAATTAGGATGCAAAATCCCTATCTGCGATCATATCAACGCAGATAGGGATTTTGTGCTATGAATTCAATTATTTTGATTCTCTATACATATATAATTCTTATGAAGCTATGACAATAGCTATCAATCTGAAAGGAGAATCATTATGGCCAAAAACGGGAATAATGAGGGTTCTGTCTACAAGGACAAACAAGGTCGTTGGCGAGGCCAGGTGCGTGTTCCCAGCACCGATGGGACGGTCAAGAGAAAGTATTTCTACGGACGAACCCGAAAGGAGGTCGTGGAGAAGGTCGATGCGCTATTACAGGAGATCCGGACGGACAGCTACATTGAACCTTGCAAGACCACGCTGTATGAGTGGCTGTGTATCTGGTACGACACCTACTGCAATGATATCCGGATGACCACTAAAGTGAACTATCAGACCTACATCCATCGGCACATTAAGGACTCGATCGGGCGTTACAAGCTCTGCGAGCTCAACACCCTGCTGCTACAGACCTTCTATAATGAAAAGGCGAAGAACGGTAAGCTCAATGGCAGCGGCGGACTTAATGCAAAAACGCTCAAGAATATGCACCAGATGGTCAGGAAAGCACTGAAACAAGCGATGTTTCTGGGGATGATACAGAAGAACCCTGGGGATCTGATCGTACTGCCAAAGCGTAAGAAGGTGGAGATGCGGTACTTCCTGCCGGAGGATCAGAAGCGCTTGCAGGAAGCCATTAAGGGAGACAAGCTGGAAATGCTGATCTTGCTAGATCTCTACACAGGGTTGCGGCAGGGGGAGCTGCTTGGTCTATACTGGGAAAATGTACACATCGAACTGAATGGGCAAAGCTATCTCAAGGTAGTCCAGACGCTGAACCGGATCAAGAACCCAGATGAGACCGCCCCAACCAAGACGATCCTGACGATCAATGAGCCGAAAACAGCCAATTCTGTCCGAACCATTCCCCTGCTGCCTGAGATCGCACAGCGATTAGCCGTGTATCACGAGCAACAAACGACTTTCTTGCGTTCAATCGGACTTCCACCGGCGAAGTTCGTCTTTACATCAAGTACAGGCTCACCTGTAGAGCCGAGGGACTTCCAAAGGGATTACAAAAAGATTCTCATCGATAATGACCTGCCTATGATCAACGTGCACGGGCTCCGGCACACATTCGCCACAAGAAGCCTGGAATCCGGGATGTCCGTGAAAACGCTCTCCAAGATATTAGGCCATGCAAGTGTCGGATTTACGCTGGATGTGTATGCGCACGTAACCGAACAGTTGAAGATTGAGGAGATGGAGAAGCTGAATGTATTTCTATGACCGGTATCCCATCTGCAAAGGATGAACTGATCGCTATAACGTAATGAGCCTCCCGGATGGGAGGCTCAATTTTAACTAAAATAGGTTCAATGCACGAAATCAGTGATCTTTGCATCCGTCTCCCCTGCCCCAACTGCGGCGGCATAGATCAGGATAATCGCCGCATCCGAGGCATTGACCGTGCCGTCGTTGTTGACATCGGCAGCTGTCATCTGCGCATCTGTTAGACCCGAGGAATCCCCGGCCCCCATCGCAGCGGCTGCAATCAGGACTCTGGCAGCGTCGGAAGCATTGACGATGCCGTCACCATCGAGGTCGCCGAGAGTATCATCGCTGACCGGATCATCTGCTTCGATCCGCACGGGTACGGTATTGCTCTTCACCTGTTTCTTTGAGAAAACCGTTCTGTCCTCATCCTGCAGGAAGGCATAGACATCTTCCAGTGAAAGCTTGCACGTGCCGCTTGCATTTTCAAAGATATCCAGCTTGACAGGTACCATATAGGTAGCGCTCTGGTCATTGAAATGTACCGTTTCCCATTCACAGCGATAGACATTCTCCACAATATGTGCGCCTGTTTTGAGCGCCGTCATGTTCACGCCGTCCGCAAACGTCAGCTTCATCTCAAACGAATAGGAATCGCCGGGTTTCAGTACCGGGATCTCCGGGAGCTCAACGGTGTAGATCACCTCCACCGGTTCCGTTACAGGCTGTGACGGTTTGGTAGGCTGTTCCGTCGGTTCTGTCGGGGGCTCGGTAGGTTTCGTTGTGGGTTCGGTCGGGTCTGTTACCGGGTCGGTCATGGGCTCGGTCGGGTCGGTAACAGGCTCCGTCCAGGGCTGTGTTGTCGGCTCCGTCCAAGGCTGTGTAGACGGCTGAATGGTACTCCCGGAGAGGAGTGTAAGATTCATAACCATATGTGCACGTGGATTCTCTGTTCCAATCCAGTCATAGATATAACTGCCGTCATCGGCTACAGTAATATCTGAAATCATGTATTTTCCTGTTTCACTGTCGTACTTCATAGCGTCTTTCGGTACAGGAACAAAATTCACCCAGCTATAGCCGACAGTGACCCAATCCTCGCTTTCTTTTCTAAGTTCATCAAGTCCGTAATAATACTCATGCGCTTCATCGCCGGAACAGAGATGGATGATCTTATCATCTTTCAAAGTATATACATCATATGCACATCGAGCGGAAGAATAATAACTGGGTTGGATGACACTGATATAGAGCACACCGTTTCCATAATAATACCCTACCTCATCAAGAGTCTTATCCTTCAAAGTGGTCAGCCACAGCGGACTAACGGTGTAAAGATCATCGGAAAGCAGGATCCCTTCGGCAGTTTTACCCTTGAAATTCTTCCAGCCCTCGGAGACATTCGTCCGGAACATGTCGAGTACGGGCTTGAAAGCGACCTCGGGGTCTACTATTTTTGCATGAGGAATGCGGAAGGTAACGTCAACATCTTCACCATGTGTAATGGTGTAATCATTTGGAAGAGGTTCATCAAAGTAGTCAGACCCAGGATAGCTATATCCCTCCGGAATATAGAAAAGATAGATCCTATCTAAATTTGCTCCATTTTTATCCGATTTTCCTCTGAACTCGTAGGTTCCCTCAAAGGTTGTTCCATCAGACAACCAGCTTCCGCCCGGATACTCTACCCTGACGTTGGAAAGCGGCTTGCCGGTTTCATCATCCACAACAGAAATGCGGAGCTTGTAGGTCTTGCCGATGTCGGGATCGGTGATTCCCTCTGTCGCTGCCTCGGTCGGATCAGTCACCGGTTCGGTCGGCGCCGTTGTGGGTTCGGTCGGCGGTTCTGTCGGCTCTGTTGATGGTTCAGTCGGAACAGGTTCATAGATCTTGAATGGGATATTACTGCTGTTAGCAAAGGATTCAGCATAAGAGCCTGCCTGTCCCATAATCGTCAGTTTATTGCAATGTAAAAATGGATAGAGACCGATGCTTGTCACACTGTCCGGAATGACAATACTGGTCAGACTGGTGCATTCCTGAAATGCATTTTCTCCGATGCTTGTCACACCATCCGGGAGGATGACACTGGTCAGGCTCTTGCAGCTGGAAAATATATAACTTTCAATGCTTGTCACGCTGTCCGGGAGCGTAATGCCGGGTAGACTGGAGCAGCCAGAAAACGCATATCTGCCGATACTTGTCATGCTGTCCGGGATCGTGATGCTGAGTAGACCGGAGCAGCCAGAAAACGCATAAACACCGATACTTGTAACACTGTCCGGGATCGTGATGCTTGTCACGTCTTTACAACTGGAAAATGCAAGACCACTGATACTTGTCACACCGTCCGGGATCGTGACATCTCCGGAACAGGTCGTTGCATCAATGAGAATATCGCTTTCGATCACAAGCGGGTTTTCTTCCTTCCGTGCTTTCATCCATGGCGTAGCGGAAAATGCACTGCTGCCGATGTATGTCACGCTGTCCGGGATCGTAACGCTGGTCAGACCGCATTGAAAGAACGCACTATCGCCAATGCTTTCCAAGCCTTCCGGGAGAGTGATGCTTTCCAGTTTACCGCATTCCTTAAATGCATCATCGCCAATGCTTGTCAGATTCTCCGGGAACCTAACGCCTGCAAGTTTATAACAATCCCAAAATGCATAATCTCCGATGCTTGTCACGCTGTCCGGGATCGTGATATCGTTCAGAACGGTACACCACTGAAATGTATAACTCTCAATGCTTGTCAAGCCCTTCGGAAGCTTGACACTGGTCAGTTTGGTGCAATTTGAAAATGCATACTCACCGATGCTTGTCACGCTGTCCGGGATCGAAATGCTTTCCAGCCCGGCGCAGTAGCGAAAAGCATTATCGCAAATGCTTGTTACACCGTCCGGGATCGTGACATCTCCGGTACAGCTTCTTCCGTCAATAAGAATATTGTTTACGATCACAAGGGGATCCTCTTCCTGCTGACCTGTAAACCATGGCGTGCCGGAAAAAGCATAGCTGCCGATGCTTGTCACGCTATCCGGGAGCGTGATGCCGGTCAGACTGCTACAGCTCGCAAACGCCTCAACGCCGATACTTTCCACGCCGTCCGGGATCGTGATGCTTTCCAGTCCGCTGCAATTCTTAAATGCTGCATTGCCGAAGCTTGTCAAGCCTTCCGGAAGTATCACACCGGTCAGATCTTTGCAATCAGAAAATGCATAATCGCCAATGCTTTTCACGCCGTCCGGGATCGTAACATCTCCGGTACACTTTGTTGCGTCAATGAGAATGCTGCCAACGATCACAAGCGGGTTTTCTTCCTGTCGTGCTTTGAGCCAGGCAGTATTGGAAAAAGCTCTTATACCGATGCTTGTCACACTATCCGGGATCGTAACGTTGGTCAGATTCCTGCAGGAAGCGAATGCCTCTTTACCAATGCTTGTCACGCTGTCCGGTATCGAGATGCCGGTCAGACCGGTACAATTAGAAAATGCATAATCGCCGATGGTTTTCACACTATCCGGGAGCGTGATACTTGTCATACCGGAACACCACTGAAATGCCATATAGCCAATGCTTGTCACGGGCATCCCATCAATTTCGGCGGGGATCACGACCTCAGCGGGCAGGTTATTTGTACTCCCGGTAATGCATACCTCCCCATCCATCACCTTGTAATCAAAGAACTGTTTGTCCGTTTCTGCTGCACTCGCAGCCAGCACGGCAGTCGGCTCCATCGCCGCCGCCAGTGGCACACAGGTCAGGCCCATCGCTGCTGCCAGCAGCACGGAAAGACATCGTTTCAATTTCAAAATGATTCCTCCTGTCTTTTTTGATTCACAGGCGTAGCCTGCACTTTTATTATAGCACCGCTGGAAAAGAATGTCAATGCGTATGATAAGAAAGGATAACGCCGGGAGTGAAGCCAGGTCTTTTCTTCGTATTTAAAGTTGTTCTTGGCTTTCACGGAGGTGTTTCATTACAGAACACACATCATCCCAAATTCCTGCTCGGCGATATCAGTCAGGAATCCTACCACGATCTGAACTTCAATCGTCAATTCTGCGCTGTTATGTAGCTTATTCTATGATCTATCATGAAATTGTAATTCGTCCAGCTCCCCACCCGGGGAGCTGATCCTTGAAAATGCTTGCAATCCCCTGTCGGTTGTGCTATAATATATAATGTATAGGTATACGTATTTTCAGTATACAATCCCTCAGAGATCAGGAGAAAAAGCCATGGCTAACGATAGATTCACAGTAGTAGGTACCAACATCGCCGACAAGGCCGCTATGATCTGGAATGTGGCAGACATGCTGCGCGGGCCGTTCAAACCGCATGAATACGGGCTTGTCATCCTGCCGATGACGGTCGTGAAGCGGTTCCACGACTGCCTGCTGCCGACGCATGATGCCGTCATGAAAGAATATGAGAGCAAGAAGGGCTTTGCGGTCATTGACGGTTTTCTGACGAAGGCAAGCGGTTATCAGTTCTACAACACCAGCAAGTACACCTTCGACCTGCTGTGTGCGGATCCGGATAACATCGAGGCGAACTTCCGCGACTATCTCGCCGGATTCTCTGCGAACGTGCAGGATGTACTTGCGAAATTCGACTTCAATGCGATCATCAACCGCATGGTCGAGAGCAATACGCTCTACCTCGTCATCAAGGAGTTCAACTCGCAGAAGGGCTACCTCGGTCCCGACAAGATCAGCGCCGTGGACTGCGGCTATATGTTCGAGGATCTGGTTAAGCGGTTCTCCGAGTCGTTCGGGGAGGAAGCCGGAGCACATTTCACCAGCCGTGATGTCATTTACCTGATGACAGACATTCTGCTGTCGGATGCCGACCTCTCCAAGAACGGCACGGTCACGGTCTACGACATGGCGATGGGCACGAGCCAGATGCTCTCCTGCATGGAGGAGCGCATCCATGACCTCAACGCCGAGATGGACGTCACCTGCTTCGGGCAGGAGTTCAACCCGTCCACATTCGCAATTGCAAAAGCCGACATGATGATTCGTGGCGGCGACCCGAATAATATGCGCTATGGCGACACGCTCTCCGAGGATCAGTTCAGCGGCTACCAGTTCCAGTACATCATCTCGAATCCGCCGTTCGGTATTGACTGGAAGCGTGAGCAGAAGGCTGTCGAGGCGGAGGCGAAAAAGGGCGACCTCGGACGCTTTGCGCCGGGTCTGCCGAAGATCTCGGACGGGCAGCAGCTCTTTGTGCTGAACGGTCTGTCGAAGCTGGCACAGAACGGCAAAATGGCGATCATTCAGAACGGCTCTCCCTTGTTCTCTGGTGATGCGGGCAGCGGGCCGAGCGAGATCCGCCGCTATATCCTTGAAAACGACTGGCTCGACTGCATCATCCAGCTTTCGACCGATATGTTCATGAATACGGGCATCAGCACGTATATCTGGGTGCTGAACAAGAACAAGCCTGCGTTCCGTGCGGGAAAGGTGCAGCTCATCGACGCATCGCACTGCGGGGAGCAGCGCCGCAAGTCCATTGGCTACAAGCGGTACGACATCACCGACCTGTGCCGTGAGCTGATCGTGAAGGCATACGGGGAGTTCCTGGATGATACGATCTACGGCGACAAGGACGGCGTTTACTGCCACAGCAAGATCTTTGACAACGAGGCGTTCGGCTACCGCAAGATCGTGGTGGAGCGTCCCACGCTGGACGAGGACGGCAAACCGGTGCTGAAAAAGGGCAAGCCTGTGGCGGATGCATCGAAGCGTGACACGGAGAATGTGCCGCTGACGGAGGATATTGATGAGTATTTCGTGCGTGAGGTGCTGCCCTATGCACCGGATGCGTGGATCGACACGAAGAAAACGAAGATCGGCTATGAGATCCCGATGACGCGCTATTTTTATGAGTATCAGGCGCCGGAGAAGGTGGAGGACATCATGGCACGGCTGTCGGGAATTGAAGCGGAGATCCAGGCGAGCCTTGCGGCGCTGTTCGGGGGTGAAAGCCAATGAGAGCGATGAAAGAATCTGGAGTATGGTGGATTGATACAATTCCAGAAAAATGGAATGTGCTTAAAGCTAAACATTGTATTACAATTACCAATGGTTCAGACCCCCAAACTGAGGGAGAAATACCCGTTTATGGTAGTGGCGAAAAGCAATTTAAAACTTGTGGAGAATTCAAAAATCCACCTGCTGTTCTTATTGGACGAAAAGGGACTGTAAATAAACCGCGCTATATTGAATCGGCATACTGGAATGTAGATACTGCATTTGATGTTAAGCCCCAAAATAATATGAACCTCCGCTATTACTATTATCTTGCAATCAGTTTTGATTATGATTATTATACTTCTCAAACTACTCTTCCAAGCATGACGCAAACTGGTTATGAAAACATGAGTCTTCCTTTGCCATGTTTAGATGAACAACAAGCCATCTCCGCCTACCTCGACCGCCAATGCGTCCACATCGACAACACCATCGAAAAAACAAAAGCCTCCATCGAGGAATACAAAAAACTTCGTCAGGCTGTCATCACGCAGGCTGTGACAAAGGGCGTGCGTGGGGAGAGAGCGATGAAGGATTCCGGGATTGAATGGATTGGGGAGATTCCGGAGGAGTGGGAAATTGTAAAATTCAAGTATGCCGCAACAGTAAAATCAAATCTTGTTCATCCAAATGAATATCTCAACTATATGCAAATTGCTCCAGATAACATTGAGAAAGGAACTTCAAAACTCCTTGAATGCAAAACAGTTGAAGAAATTGGTGTTGAGAGTGATAACCATTTATTCTATAAAGGCCAAATCATATATTCAAAAATACGACCTATTCTCAATAAGGTAATTATTGCTCCTTTTGATGGGTTATGTAGCGCTGATATGTACCCTATTGAAACGACAATAAACAAGTATTTCCTTGTTTATATGATGCTATCAGATAGATTTTTATCACAGGTAAAACTGGTTACAGAAAACAGAGTAAAAATGCCAAAAATCAACCAAGAAGAATTAGGGCAGATTTTGATCTATTTGCCTACTACTGATGAACAACAAGAAATCGCCGCCTACCTCGACAAAAAATGCGCTGAAATCGACGCCCTCATCACCAAAAAAGAACAATTCCTCACCGAACTGGAATCCTACAAAAAATCCATGATCTACGAATACGTCACCGGCAAAAAGGAGGTGCCGCAGGCATGAGCATCACTGAAGCCACAGAAAAGCGCTTTGAATCCGACATTCACGCCGCTATGCTGCAAGAGGGCTACACGGTCAATTCTGACCCCTACGATGCGAAAAACGCCATTTACCTTGACACCCTCGTGCGTTTCGTGCAGTCCACGCAGCCCAAATCCTGGCAGCGCTTCGAGCTGCAAAGCGGTACGCCGGAGAAGTTCGCCCATGCCTTCCAGAATGCCGTGGAAATGGACGGGCTGCTGTCTGTCCTCCGCAACGGCTTCAAGCACCGGGGCATTCCGTTCCGTGTCTGCTATTTTCAGCCGGAATCCACCCTCAACCAGACCGCCCTCGGCAACTACGCCGCCACTGAGATCACCGTCAGCCGGCAGTGGTACTACTCGCCGGACTGCCAGAAATCCGTGGATATGGTCATCGCCGTGAACGGTATTCCCGTGTTCGCCTTCGAGCTGAAAAACCAGTACACCGGGCAGGACATCGGGAACGCCAAGCGGCAGTGGATGTTCGACCGGGATCCGAGAGAGCTGTGTTTCCGCTTCAATACGCGCATTCTTGCGTATTTCTGCGTTGACCAGCTCGAAGCCTGCATGACCACCAAGCTCGCCGGGAAGGATACGTTTTTCCTGCCGTTCAACCAGGGCAGCAACGGCGCCGGCAATGACGGCGGCAAGGGCAATCCCGCCAACCCGGACGGCTATCCGACTGCCTACCTCTGGGAGCAGGTCTTCCAGAAGGACAGCATGATGGACATTTTGCAGAAGTTCATGAGCTACCGCAAGGATAAGAAAATGCTGCTGTTTCCCCGTTTTCATCAGCTTCATGTCGTGCGCAGTCTGATTGCCCATGTACGGGAGAACGGCGCGGGACATAATTATCTGATCCAGCACAGCGCCGGTTCCGGCAAGTCCAATTCCATCGCATGGACGGCGTACCGGCTGGCGGCGCTGTTCAATGCCGAGGATAAGCCTATTTTCAGTAGTGTCATCATCGTAACGGACAGACGTGTCCTCGATGCACAGTTGCAGGAGACGATCTCCGGCTTTGATCACAAGCTCGGTGCCATCGAGACCATTGACGAGAAGAAAACCTCGAAAGACCTGCGGGATGCGATCAACGACGGCGTGCGGATCATCGTCACGACCTTGCAGAAGTTCCCGGTCATCTATCAGGAAGTGGACAAGGTGGCAGGGCGGAATTTTGCCGTCATCGTAGACGAGGCGCATTCCTCGCAGACAGGCAGCTCCGCCATCAAGCTGAAAACTGCCCTTGCGGATACGGAGGCGGCGCTCCGGGAATATGCCGAGATCGAGGGAAAGGCGGAGGACGAGATCGACCGCAATGATAAGCTCGTGCAGGAAATGCTGACGCACGGCAAGCACCCGAATCTGTCCTTCTTTGCGTTCACGGCCACCCCGAAGGCGCAGACGCTCGAAATGTTCGGTGAACCCTGGGCGGACGGGACTTTCCATCCGTTCCATATCTATAGTATGCGTCAGGCGATCGAGGAGGGATTTATCCTCGATGTACTGCGCAATTACATGACCTACAAGACCTGCTACGAGATCGCCAAGACTACGCCGGAGAATCCGGAGCTGCCGGAGAGCCGTGCGACCAAACTCATCAAGAAGTACCAGAAGCTGCACCCGTACAATATCAGCCAGAAGGCAGCGATCATCGTGGAGACATTCCGGGATACCACCCGCCACAAGATCGGCGGCAGAGGGAAAATGATGGTCGTCACCGATTCAAGATTGGCGGCAGTGCGCTATTTCCACGAGATTAAGCGGTATATTGCTGAGCATCAATATGCGGATATGGACGTTCTGACGGCGTTTTCCGGCTCTGTGCAGGACGGTGAGGAAGAGTATACGGAATCCTCGCTGAATGTCCGCAGGGATGGCAGCCATATTGCAGAATCGCAGACGAAGGCGGAATTCCATGATAACTTCAATGTGCTGGTCGTTGCGGAAAAGTATCAGACCGGATTTGACGAGCCGCTGCTGCATACCATGATCGTGGATAAGAAGCTCAAGGGTGTCAAGGCAGTGCAGACGCTCTCCCGCCTGAACCGTACCTGTACAGGCAAGGTGGATACGTTCATCCTTGACTTTGCCAACACGCAGGAGGATATTCTGGCAGCATTCCAGCCGTTCTATCAGGAGACGTTCCTGGAGCAGGAGGTCAATGTTGACCTGATCTACCAGACGGAACGGGAGCTGCTGAACTACGCCATTTACACGAATGCGGATATTGAGGCGTTCATTGCCGTCTGGAACCAGCACGGCGTGCAGGATACCGTCGCGATGGGCAGGATGACAAGTGCATTGAAGCCGGTGACAGACCGCTATAACCTGAAAAATGCAGAGGAACGGTATCAGTTCCGCAGGCTTGTCCGGAACTTCATCAAGTGGTATGGCTATATCACGCAGGTTGTCCGGATGTTT
>JAIKWY010000120.1 GCA_024684395.1 Oscillospiraceae bacterium | reverse complement strand
AAGTCGGTTGGTCGTGTGAAGCGGTGTTTTTATCCAGTATAATAAATGCTTTGCATTTATTATAGCATAAAAGCGAAGCGTTATGCTATAATTGCCCGATATGCAGGGAGCAGATCTATGATCTGCGTATCTGCAAGGGTATCATTCATAATGAATGCTTTGCATTCATTATAGCATATCCGGCGAGGGCTGTCAATGAGAAAAGCTGCCGCACCCCTCCGGATGCAGCAGCCTGATACTCAATTCGATTTTGCCATGTCGTCCAGTGTGACGGCGGCCTCGGAGTTGTAAAGCCCGACCAGATCCTCCGCCTTGGTGTACATCTCGGTGTACATGCCGGTATCGTCCACGATGTATTCGCCGTACCAGAGCCCGAAATAGCTCCAGATCGTGTTGTCACGGAACATCTGGTTCACATCCGGCACGCTGCTGCTCTCGCTCATTGCCAGCATCTTCTCGCCGCCGGTCATGCGGGAGAGGCTGACAAACTGCTCATAGCGGCTGCCGAACGGCTTTTCCGGATTCAGGTAGATGTCCAGCGAAGCGATGTCATACTGATCCACCAGATACTCCTCGCTCTGCCCGTTCCATACCCAGATGAGGTTGTGCAGACCGTGGTACTCCGTCATGCGGCGGTACATCACATCCCACAGCCAGCGGTACGGCTCCACGCCGTCAGCGCCCCACCAGAACCAGTCGCCGCCCGCCTCATGCAGCGGACGCCAGAGGACGGGGATGTCCTTCTCGGCAAGGGGCTTGAGCGTCTCGGAAACGCTGTCGATGTCCTGGATGATCGCTTCGCACTCGGCGGAGAGCTTGCCGTCCTCCACGAGCTTGCGGATCTCCTCGGGTTTGAGCGTTGCCACATCTACCGTGAACTCAAAGCGCTGGATAAATTCCGGCTCGATCGGGTCGGTCGGGATGGAGTAGTCCACCTTCGTCTCCTCGGTCGGCGCAGGCTTTTCGGTCGCCTTCTCGGTGGCGCCGGTCGCTTCGGAGGTGTTCTCGGATGTCGCTTCTGTGGCGGGCTCTACGATGTCGTTGATGACCTTGTAGGGCGGGAGCGCATCCATCAGCGAGAACTCCGTTTCATTCGCATAGACGCTGCTTACACCGGAGGGCGCATCCCAGTGCCACATCAGACCGACGATGCCGCCCTTCTCCGCCCAGCTCTCACAGGCGCCGATGATGTCGCCGCCGTCTGCCGTGCTGTTGGCAGAATAGCCCTCCACATCGCCGAAGCGGATGGCGGGATACTTGCCTGTCATGCGGTAGATCAGCTCCATCTCGCTGTCTGCGGCACTGGCGCAGTGCTGACCGGTGATGACCTTCTTGCCGTAGTTGTCGGAGAGGAACTTCATGAGCTTCTTGGCGCCCGGAGAAGCCTTCGGATCGCTCAGCTCATAGGACTTGCCGTACTGCATCGAGTACATTTCGTCATAATTCGACACTTCAAAGTAATCGAGCGCAAAGAAGCCGTCCATCTCCTCGATGGAGAGCTTTGCCGTGCCCGCCTTGATGTACACACCGGAGAATGTCACACGAACGAAGTGTTCGTTCTCGTTGATGGTGAACTCGCCGATCTTCTCGTCATTCAGCAGCAGCGCATTCGTGACCGGCTGGTCGGCGCAGACGCTGATGGTCACGTCATAATGCTGCGACGCCGGCACCTCGATGGTCGCCGAGCAGGAATCGCCCGGTGTCTGGGAAAACCCCGCCAGATAGCCGTCACCGGAATAGCCGCCCCGCACGTCCTCGACTTCGAGCGAGCCGGAGAACTCACATGCCTCCGCCTCCACCTTGATGTCCGCTTCGGTCGGCTCCACCGGATCGACCGAGAGCTCCACCATCGGATAGCTCGGGATCGGGTACTCGGTGGTGGTCTCTGTCTCGAGCAGGACAAGATCCCCGGTCGCCTCGACGGGCGATACGGAGTCGGCTTCCAGCGAGGTCTGCTTCACATCCCGGCTGGTATGCTGCTTGGCATAGACCAGCAGGAACATCAGGCCCATCAGGAGCAATGCGGCTGCCGCTGACAGCAGCCTGTACTTTCTTACCATGATCGTCTCCCCTTTTTATTTATCTATCGTGCGTGTGAAGCGGTCGGCTTGCGCCGACTCAGGAGGGGCTGCTCGCCCCTCCTAAACCGTCCTCGGCAGGGCATTGACCGCCCTGCACCCGCATCTTTTTTATGAGATCGGATGTCTTTCTAACACAAATATCTATTATGCCGTAATGATATATTTCGCACCCGGCTCCGTGTTGAAGCAGATGGCTCCGTCACGCAGCTCGGCGCTGACACGGGTATCGTCCGTGCGGTTGATGCTCACAACGCCTGCCGTCCGCAGCACGACCGGGTTGCCGCTGCGGGAAAGCAGCTCGGCACGCACCAGCTTGCCGTCCTTCCAGCTCATGCTGAGGAGCTCGAAGCCGCCCCTTGCACGCAGTCCGGTCACGGAGCCGTCGTGCCAGTTCTTCGGGAGCGCCGGGAGGAGGTTGATCTCCCCGCCGTGGCTCTGGAGAAGCGCCTCGGCAATGCCCGCTGCACCGCCGAAATTGCCGTCGATCTGGAACGGCGGATGCGAATCGAGCAGATTCGGGTTCGTCGAATGGGTCAGCAGCTTGCGGAGGTTCTCGTAGACCATGTCCGCATCCTGGAGTCTCGCCCACATGTTGATGATCCATGCGCTGCTCCAGCCGGTATGACCGCCGCCATGGATGAGCCGCCGGATCATCGTAGCTCTTGCCGCCGCTGCCAGCTTGGGATCACGCTGCGGGATGATGAGATCTGCCGGATGCAGCGCAAACAGCTGCGAGATATGGCGGTGTCCGGCTTCTACCTCGTCATAGTCCTCTGCCCATTCCATGATCTGACCGTACTTGCCGACCGAGATGGGCGGGAGCTTCGGGAGCATCGCAGCAAGCTGCTCTGCCAGCTCCTCCCGCTTGTGCAGGAGCCCGGAGGCCTCGATCACGTCCCGGAACAGGACGGTGACGATCTGGGTATCCATCGACGGTCCGATGCAGAGGCTGCCCCTGGTGCCGCTCTCGGTGATGTACGTATTTTCGGGCGATACGGACGGTCCCGTCACGAGCTGTCCGTGCTTGTTCTCGAAGAGATAATCCGTGAAGAACTCCGCTGCCTCGCACATCGCATCGAAGTGCGCTTCGAGGAAGTCCCTGTCCTGCGTAAAGCGGTAATGCTCAAAGATATGCAGGCAGAGCCATGCGGCGCCCATCGGCCAGATGGTGGACGGCATCCAGAGATCCTGCGGTGCGCAGTCGCCCCAGATGTCTGTATTGTGGTGGCAGCAGAAGCCCTTGGCGTGGTACATCTCCTGCGCCGCACGCCGTCCCTCCGGACGCATCCGCTCGATGAGGTCAAAGAGCGGCAGATGGCACTCGGAGAGGTTGCAGACCTCCGCCGGCCAGTAATTCATCTCCGTGTTGATGTTGATGGTGAAGCGGCTGCCCCATGCCGGCTGCATCTGGTCGTTCCAGATGCCCTGTAGATTCATCGGCTGCGAACCCGGACGGCTCGCCGAGATCATCAGGTAGCGGGCATAGTGGAAATACAGCGCCGCCAGCTTATTGTCACGGATGAGGGCGATGCACTCCTTGTCGTCATCCGCATTGCCTAAAAGACGGCTGATGCGCTCGTCGGTGGGGAGCTTTTCGGCAGCGCCCTCGCTGTTGTCCTGCAAGGTCAGGCGCACACGGTCGTACAGCGCCTTGTAATCTGCCACATGCTCCGCACGGAGCTTGGCGAACAGCGCCGTGACGTCCTCCGCCGTGTCGGTCACAGCGTGGAGCCGTTCGAGCGCCTTCTCGCTGTAGGCATCGCCGCAGTAGAAGCTCGTCTCCGCCGACAGCAGCAGCACGGCTTCATCCGCACCGCTCACCTGCAAGGCATTGCCGAGCGTCCGGAGGGTGCCGCCCTTTGCCAGCGCCGTCATGCCTGCCGCAAAGAAGATGCCGTTCCGGCTGCCGGTGCCGCCGGTGTAGAGGATGACATTCTTCTCCACGGGGCGGTTGTCGTCGTAGTAGTCGTCACGTCCGTCCAGCGATGCGGAAAACGTCAGCGTTCCGGGCGTATCACTTGTCAGATGGATGACCATGAGCTGCGCCGGGAAGGACACAAAGACCTCCCGCCCGAACTGCACATTGGCATCGTCATGGAACTTCACCGCTGCCACTGCCTCTGTCAGGTCGAGTGTGCGGAGATAATCTCTTGCCTTGCCCGTGAAGGCAAATTGTATCGTCAGGTCGCCCAAGGGCATATAGTGCCGGGAATTGGGCGTCACGCCCTGCATTTTCTGGAAAGCGATCGCTTCTGCCTCCGGGATCTTCTCCTCGAGCAGCAGCTTGCGTATCTCGGTCATGCCCTCAAAGGCATCCGGATTGAGGCGGTCACGCTTGCCGCCGGAATAGACCGAGTCCTCATTGAGCCGAATCAGCTCCCGGGCTGCGCCGCCGAACACCATGCCGCCGATCCTGCCGTTGCCGACCGGGATGGCGTGGTCAAAATCGGGCGCTTCCTTGGTAAACCACAGTAATTGATCCGTATTCATGCCTCGTCTCCTTCTCTCTATCTTCTCACGCATACGACTCCTCTTTATCCGATAGACAAGAAAAGCTTGCCTCTCCCACGCAAGCGGGGAGGAAGGTGAGTCAATGGGGCTGCGCCGCATTGACCCGCTTTTTCAGATCTGAGGATCAGTATCATGTGCCGTTCAGACCCAACGGCGTGGATGTGGGTATACATGAGTTATTATACCATATTTACAAGCCGATTGCAACCCATGACGGGGTCTTTCAGAAGATTGCCCAAAAAGCCATATGGGATAGGTCGGTTTTTTCTCAGCGGGACGCCGGGTCATGCAGAGGCAAAAACGCACCTCACAGAGGAACTTCCAGCTTGTCGAGAAACCCCGGTTTCACGCTTCGACTGCCCCCACCCCAACCCCTCCCCCAAAGGGGGAGGGGCTATATTGCGGGGGCTTCGCTGAACAGCCCGTCCCCTCTGTCTCGTTCCTCGACATCTCCCCACCCCGTGGGGAGTCACCCTGCACCCCGAGTGGGGCTGCCGCCCCACACCCCGCAAAAGGCTTTTTTGACAGACTGAAAGCACCTCACGGAGTAACCCCCGTGAGGTGCAGGATGTCATTTCGCAAGTACTGCCCGTTTGAGCAGTGCCAGGTCAAATACGTCGATCACGCCGTCGCCGTTCATATCCGCCGCTTCGAGCGTCACGCCCGTGCCGGTCCTGCCGTGCAGGAACTTCTGGAGGGCGATGATGTCGAGCACATCGAGCTTGCCGTCCGGTGATACATCGCCGAGCAGCCGCTCCGTGACGCCGCAGTCAGCACAGATGCGGACATAGACGCCGTCCTTCTTGACATAGCTGCTGAAGTTGTGTGCCGCTGTCTTCACATAACGGCAGTCGGCGCAGACGCAGGAATGCGTGCCGTCCTTGTTGTCGGTGCAGGTGCCGAAGTTGTGCGATACCGTCTCCACATGACCGCATTTCGTGCAGGTCAGGGAGTGGGAATCCTTGGTGATCGTGTACTTGGTGCCATAGGTATGGTCTGTCACCTCGGCATAGCTGCAATCCTTGCAGGTGCGGGAATGCGTGCCGTCCTTGTTGTCGGTGTAGGAGCCGAAGCTGTGGGAGAAGCTTTCCGCATAACCGCAGTCCTTGCAGGTATGCGTGTGCTTGCCATTCGTTCCGGCGGTGTAGGCGGTGAAGTGATGCGCCGATGTTTCGGAAGCGCCGCAGTCCTTGCAGGTGTGGGTGTGCGTACCGTCTGCATTCTGGACATAGTCGCCGAAATCATGCGGAAGGACCTCGGAATAGCTGCAATACTTGCAGGTATGCGTGTGGGTGCCGTCCTTGTTGTCCGTGCAGGTGCCGAAGGTATGCTTGGCAGTCTCTGCATAGCCGCAGAGGGTGCAGGTGTGAGTGTGGGTGCCGTCTGCATTCTGGACGTACTGCCCGTAGGTATGGACGGATGTCTCCGCAAAACCGCAGTCCTTGCAGGTATGCGTGTGGGTGCCGTCTGCATTCTGCTTATAGGCACCGAAGCTGTGCTTGCTGGTCTCCGCATAGCCGCAGTCCTTGCAGGTATGGGTGTGGGTGCCGTCTGCATTCTGCTTGTAGGCGCCGAAGCTGTGCTTGCTGGTCTCCGCATAACCGCAGACCGTGCAGGTATGCGTGTGCGTGCCGTCCGCATTCTGCTTGTAGGCACCGAAGCTGTGCTTGCTGGTCTCCGCATAGCCGCAGTCCGTGCAGGTATGGGTGTGGGTGCCGTCCGCATTCTGCTTGTAGGCACCGAAGCTGTGCTGGGAGGTCTCCGCATAGCCGCAGTCGGTGCAGGTATGGGTGTGGGTGCCGTCCGCATTCTGCTTATAGGCGCCGAAGTTGTGCTGGGAGGTCTCCACATAGCCGCAGTCCGTGCAGGTATGCGTGTGCGTGCCGTCTGCATTCTGCTTGTAGGCGCCGAAGTTGTGCTTGGAGGTCGTCTCATAGCCGCAGACCGTGCAGGTGGCGGTGTGGGTGCCGTCGCTGTTCTGCTTGTAGGTGAAGTCATGTGCCTCACCGTCGATCGTGGCGTTGCAGACGGTACAGGTACCGCTGTGGCCGGTAGCCGTTGTTGTCCACTTGTTCACAGTATGCGGCTCGAACTCTGTGCCCTTGCAGTGAATGCAGGTACGGGCATGACCGCCCTTCACAGGCTCCCAGTCGCCGTAGCTATGCGGTTCACTTTCCGAGTATCCGCAGAGTGTGCAGGTGATATAGTCCTCGCCGTCGTCACCAGTGACCCAGTCGCCGAAAACGTGATATTCATCTTCTCGGTAGCCGCAGTTGACACATTTCCTGTAGTGCAGGTGAACGTTAGCAGCAGTCCACTTGGAAAGCGTATGCTCGATCTGTTCCGCTTCGATCGTGAAAATCGCCGACTGTCCGTTGCCGCAGTCATAGGTATATACAAGCGTGTTGTCTTCAAACGAAAGCTGGCCACGCTCATAAAACATACCTGAGATCGGATCAAGCTTATCCTCGTCAAGACCGAGTGCAAAGATGTCCTTGCAGTCCACTGTTCCGAGCTCGATGCTACATCCTTCACAGATCAGTGTCGAGATGTTCGTGTCGGAAAGGTCGAGCATACACAGCGGGTTGTTGCTGCAATTGAGTGTCCGGATATTCTTGAAGATCTCCAGACCCGTGATGTCGGTCAGACCCGTGTCGCTGAGATCCACGGAGGTGTCCTGGTTGGAGGCGATCTCCGATTTTGTCAGGATGCCGTCCTTGTTGGCGTCAAACCGTGCCGCATAGTTCCGGATCACCGGATCGGGGAAGTTGTCCTCATCCAGTGCGATGCCCGTGCGGGTAAATGCCTTGATGCAGACATTCACCTTGCTCTGCTCGCCGGAGTTGGAGACGATCACCGGCTCGCTCCAGCCTGCGTATCCGGTGCGGTTGGAGTAATTGCTCACATACGAAACGCCGCTCTGGTTGGAGTGCTCATCCGTTTCCATGGCACCCTTGTCGAGGATCACGACAACGGAGAATCTCGTGCCCTTCTTCATGTTGACCACGTTTGTCAGATCAACTGTATGATAGCCCGCATAGAGCGCCGTTCCGCTCACTTCGCTTGCGAGCGTGCCGCCGCTCGGACGGCTGCCGTTCACATCCTTATAGACCCGCACGGTATAATTGACAGAAGCCGTACTGGTCATGAAGGAGACCGCCGAAAGCGTTTCTTCCCGTTGCGTTGTGAAGATGTTGGCGCCGGCAACGCCGTCATAGCCGTTCCGGACGGTGAAATAGCCGTAATAGCTGCGGTCGTACTGATAGATATTGTCGTAGTTGTCCGCCTCCTCCGCATGGAACGCAGCGGGATCGGTCATCGTGGCATCCTCATAGGAAAGGTAGAAATAGCCGCTCTTGCCCCAGTTGGAGCCATAGCTGTTCCGGCAGAGCCATGCGCCGTCCGAGGAAGGCGTGTCCATGAAGTTATCCTTGCTGAAATTGTCATCCCAGCCCACGATCAGAACTGCATGATTGATCTCGAGATCCGCATCGGGACAGTTGTAGGCAGCATAGCTGTTGGTGTTTTTCAGATAGGCGTTGTCATAATAGATCATGGTATACAGACCGCCGTTGTTGACGATGCTGCTCTTGATGCCGGCGATGTCCGTGGTATCCAGCAGATCCATGCCCTGTACATGACCGTAGGAATTGTAGCGATCCTTTTCGGCAAATGTCGGGCAGTCGGTAACAGGCTTCGTATTCGCCTCCAGCTCATAGCCGCTCCAGCTTGCCAGGGATTCCAGCGATACGTAATAGTTGCCGCCGCCCATGTAGCCGTCCTCGCCGAGCGCAACACCCTCGCCGTAGAGCGGGTCATTGGGGTCGCTGCAGTTCATGCAGTTGGAGAACCAGATCAGATGGCTCTCCGAGAGGTCGATGCTCGTTTCTGCCAGACCGTTATGGATGAGATTGCTCTCGATGGCGCCCAGCGTTGCATGAGCCCAGCAGGTGCCCGTCCTGCCCTGGTTCCGGATCGCCGGCAGACCCTTGCTGTCCGTGCGGAGGTCAAACTTGCTGTCTGTGACGCCAGCCCGTGCGCCATAGTCCGGGATCAGGTCGGGGACATACTCCTCACCGTCCGCATTGATCCAGTGTGACTCAATGACGCCGCCCTCGGATACTGTATCCTGCCGCAGATAGTACTCGAACGTATCATCCTCTGCGATCGAGAGCCCCGCGGGCATTTGCAGCAGGCTCATCGCCGCTGCAAGCAGTGCAGCGCCGATCCGTTTCCAGCCTTTTCGTTTCATCGCTATCACCCTTTCTTATGTCATCGTACCGTTTTGCATGGTACGCAAATCGGGAATGTTTGCACATAGCTGTCCAGTTTCAGTATAGCACATTCTTGACAGAATGTCAACACAAGTTGTGTAAAATTTATGCAAATTATTGCAGTTTTACGCATGTATCGTTTTCAGACAAAACAGCTCCTCCACCGCCGTGCGGAAGAGGAGCCGGAAAGATCATGCGTTTTTCTGAAAGACCCGCCGCTTGAGCAGTCCGAGGTCAAAAATGTCGAGCACACCGTCATTGTTGAGATCCCACGGCGTGTTGGTGATGAGGTCGGTCGGGAAGCCCGTATCCGGGGCATAGATCGTATTCGTCAGACCGTGCAGATACTTCTGCATCTGGATGATGTCGAGCAAGTCCACATTACGATCGAAATAGACATCGCCGGGTTCTGCGTCAAAGCGCTCATCGGTCGGCTGTTCCGGCTCAGAAGGCGGGACGGGACCCGTCCGGCTGAGGTATTCCACGAGCTTGCCGTACCAGTACTTGCCCATCTTCTCATAGCCCTGCGCACTCGGATGCACGCCGTCGAGGAGGTCGTCCTTGGTCAGCACGGCATTGATGTCCACCAGTGCGATCGGCTTGCCCTCTGCCTTTTTCTTTTCGGCAATGGCTCTGACCTGGGCATTGTAGTCATCGACCGCCTGATCCATTTCCTCGGCGGTGTAGGCATCGGTATAGGTCGTCACGTCCGCATCCATGTAGGGGATGGTGGACAGATAGAGCAGACCGTCCTCCGGGAGCGCATTCAGCACCACATCCACGAGGAGTTCGAGGCGCTCGCCCATCGTATCACGTTCATAGTTGGAAATGATGTCGTTCGTGCCGATCTGGAGCAGGACAACATCCGCCGGATACTCCTGCATGAGCCACTCCGAGAAGTTGTAGATGCCCATGCGCTGGTTCGGGATGTCGGCGATGGCATAGCCGGAATAGCCGGCATGGTTCGGGTCGATGCCGTCACCGCCCCACTGCGGACCGACCATGTCGATGCCGTCCGCATAGCCGTTTTCTTCGAGCAGATGCCAGAGCGTGAGCCGATAGCCGCCGATCGGCTGCCCGGTGAAGCCGTCCGTGATCGAGTCGCCGAGCGGCATGACACGGAGCTTCTTCGGCTCCTCGGCATGTCCGGAAACAGCCGCACACATGCCGATCCCCATTGCCGCAGCCGTCAGGGCTGCTGTGATTTTTTTCTTCATAGGATCCCCTCCGATATGGGTGTTCTTTCGTCTGCCTCTATTATAGCAGAGGAACAGGGGGAAGTCAACGGCTTTTCTGTGCGGGAATGTGGCAATTTATCCCCATTCTCTGCTCTGATCATGGAAAGCGGGGCGTTTCTGCTCCTCGGGCAAGTCTTTTGCCCACCGCCGCCGTTCGGCGCAGCCCGCACTCCATTCAGGCTGTTCCTTGGGAACGTCTCTTGGAATTATTGATTGACATTTATACAGAAATCTGTTAAAATAAAAGAAAACCTCCCACGAAAGGAGCATCCCTATGAAAAATACATTCGGCAGCAGCATTGCCGTCACCATCTTCGGTGAGAGCCACGGCGAGGAGATCGGCGTTGTCATCGACGGACTTTCCCCGGGCATCCCAGTGGACAGGGAGTTCATCAATTCCCAGCTTGCTTTGCGCAGACCCGCCGGCAAGATCTCAACCGCCCGTCAGGAGCAGGACGAATACCGCATCGTCAGCGGTGTTTTTGAGGGCAGAACGACCGGCACGCCCCTGTGCATCTGCATCCCCAACACCCAGACCCGCAGCAAGGACTATGCCGCCACCCGTGCGCTGGCAAGACCGGGACATGCGGATTTTACCGCCAATACCAAGTACCACGGCTTTGAGGACTACCGGGGCGGCGGACATTTCAGCGGCCGCATCACGGCAGGCCTTGTCGCAGGCGGTGCCATCGCCCTGACGGCACTCCGGGAAAAGGGCATCGTCCTCGGGACGCATATCGCCCGCTGCGGCGGTGTGAATGACCGCATCTTCGGCGACCTTGCGGCGGATGTGGCAGCTTTGCAGAACATGCCGTTCGCCGTCCTCGATGAGAGCGCCGGCGTCACCATGCGGGAATGCATCGAAAAGGCAGCCGCAGACGGCGACAGCGTCGGCGGCGTGCTCGAAACGGCAGTGCTCGGGATGCCTGAGGGCGTGGGCGAGCCGTGGTTCGACACGCTCGAAAGCCTGCTCGCACATGCGCTGTTCAGCATCCCCGGCATCAAGGGCGTGCAGTTCGGTGCAGGCTTCGGCGGCGCAGACCTCCGGGGCAGCGCCTACAACGATCCCTTCCGCATGAAGGACGGCAAGGTCATCACGACCACCAACCACAACGGCGGCATCAACGGCGGCATCTCCAACGGGATGCCGATCCAGTTCCGCTGTGCCGTGAAGCCCACGCCTTCCATCTACAAGGCACAGAAGACCGTGGACATCCACCGGAAGGAAAATGCCGACCTCCAGATCGAGGGACGGCATGACCCCGCCATCATCCACCGTGCCCGTGTCGTGGTGGACAGCGTGACGGCGCTGGTGCTCTGCGATGCGCTGGCAACGCATTTCGGGACAGATTATTTCACCTCGCCCCTGCGGACATCCTGCTTTGCTGACTAACGATCGGATATGTTACAGAAAACGGCTGCACAGTTTCCCCTGTGCAGCCGTTCAGTCTGTCAAAAAAGTGCCGAAGGCACAAAACGGG
>JAIKWY010000200.1 GCA_024684395.1 Oscillospiraceae bacterium | reverse complement strand
GGTCAAATACCAGCATCGGCAGATGGTTGTCACGGCAGAGCGTTGCTGCTGTCATATCCATAACACCGAGCTCGTTGTTCAGCACCTCGCTGAACGTCAGGGAATCATACTTCTTGGCATCGGCGAACTTGTGCGGATCCTTGTCGTAAACGCCGTCTACGAGCGTAGCCTTCATCAGGATCTGCGCCTCGATCTCCACGCCGCGGAGCGCTGCTGCCGTATCGGTCGAGAAGAACGGGTTGCCGGTACCGCAGCCGAAGATCACGACTCTGCCCTTCTTGAGGTGGTTCATTGCCTTGTTGCGGATATAGGGCTCTGCGACCTGCTGCATGGTGATGGCAGTCTGGACACGGACTTCAACGCCCAGCGACTCCAGCACATCCTGCAATGCCAGCGCATTGATGGTCGTTGCCAGCATTCCCATATGGTCTGCACGGGTACGGTCGAGACCGCCGCTCATGCGTCCACGAAGGAAGTTGCCGCCGCCGACAACGATACCGACCTCGGCACCGACGTCTACACACTTCTTGACGCTCTCACAGATGTTGCCGATCACGGTATAATCCAGACCGAACTTCTTATCCCCTGCCAGCGCTTCGCCGCTGATCTTCAAAAGGATCCTTTTGTACTTTAATTCCATTGTGTAACACCTCACCCAAAGATATACTACTATATATTCTACACTAAAACGGCACAGATGTAAAGAGGTTTTTTGAAATTTTCTTTCATTTTTGAAAAAAATCCGGTCATCTGCTATGCATACTACGGAGAATCGGCGCATATGCTCTCTCAAAGAGCAGGAAAGGAGACAAGCTATGCATATTTTACTCTATCACAAGACGAAGGAGCCCCCGGAACAGTCTGTCACCTCGAGAGCCGCCGCAAGGGCACACATGCTGCATAAGACGATCTGGTGGGATATAGGGCTCGTGCTCTGGCTGGCAGTGCCGGGGATGCTCGGTTATTGGTATGCGCCGGTGCTTCGTAATATACCGCTGACCGCATGGCTCGTGCCGGTCAATGGCAGCCCGTGGGAGCAGTGCAAGCCGCTGTTCTGGGGCGTCTGCTTTGTCGCTGTGCTGCGTTGGTGCTTTACCGGGACCCTCCAGCGGGGCATCCTCACGACCTATGCCGCTGCTCTATTACAGGCGCTCGGCGGGTTTATCGCTGGCTATTACATCACTACGGGCGTCTGGAGGAAGGAGATCCCTCTGCTCGTGCTGTTCCTGTTCTGGCTGAATACGGCGGTTCTGCTAAGCTATCTGCGGAAAACGGCAAACAGCCAGCGCCGCAGCAGCATGATGGGAGCTGTTCTGCTTTTGGTACTGACGATCTGCTTTGTCCTGTTCACCTATCGTCCGCCGCAGATCGGGCTGTTCAGCGCATCGCAGCTGTTCTGATCCAAAACAAAACGACCGCAGAAGCGGCCGTTTTGCATTTATCGGTATACTTCCTCATCGACCTCACAGATATAGCCGATGCGGTAGCTCTTGTACTCCTTCAGACAGACGTTGCTGTTGTCATTGAAGCTCCAGACGTCCTTGATCTTCCACAGCATGACATAGGGCTCAATGACATGATCGTCCGCTGTCATATCCCGTCCGGAAGGCTCGCCCGGATACCAGAGATCATTTTCGTTGATATAGGTGAGCGGCGTGCCGTCGAGCCATGCTGCCTGCACGGTGTTGCCCGAGATGGTCGTCCTGCCGCCTACCCAGAGAAACCGGAGGTCTGTCTTGTTCGCCTCCGTCAGGATGCTTTCAAGCTCTTCGCGGCTGGTGATGTAAGCAAGATGCCCGCCCTTCTCCTGACAGCGCTGGTTCGCTTCTTCCCACGTCAGCGCTTCAGCGCAGATCGTAAAGTGCTTGACAATGACGACATCAGGTACTGTTGCAGGCTGTTCGGTCATAGTGGGCTCTTCCGCTGCAATGCTCTCCTCCGCCTGGGAATAATCCGGCTGGGGATCTGTATAGCTTACCTCAGCGCTGTGATCCTCGGACGGGATCACAGGATCTGGCAGGGAGGGATCTATGCTCACAGTAGTGAGTTCACCAAGCACCTTTGTCGCACGCACGACCGTGACCGAGGCAAACGCAACGATCGCCAGAACGCTCAGCACCGCCATCACTGTCAGCACGATCCTTCCGCCGGAGGTCTGAGCATCGTCAGGCGCTGTAGCAGAACGTGTATACTGCGGTGAAGGCGCGTGTGAATTGATACTCTCCTGCTGTGAGGGCATTGCCGGGGTGTTCTTGTCACTCCTTGGGGGCCGTCCTGCATTTCCCACTTCGGACGAGTCCGGTCTCTTGGTCAATTCCGTGACCAGAACTGTACCGCAGAACTGACAGAAACGCATATTGCTGTCAGCATATGTCCTGCTGCATGTCGGACATCGTTTCATCGTACCGCACTCCTTTCGCATGACATTTCCGGAAGCGTTCAGCTATATCCGGTATGACTCAGTGCTTGACAAATGTACCGTCACCAATGAACGCAACATAGGCATTTGCTGGGATCTTGACAGTATCTGTGCCGTTCACATGCGTATTGGCAACAGGATTCAGGGAGCTGTCATAGACGGCGATCGCACAGTGTTCCGGGATCGTATAGGTCAGTGTCCGGGACGATGCCGAGCGGAACCATTTTGCCTGCCCAGAAACGGTGATCTCTGCATCAGGATCGAGCTGCGGCAGGTTCTCCGAGCTGATATAGTCCAGCCCGCACGACATGTGCATCACTTCAGTGCCATCCTCCACGGTGATCTGGATATCCACGGAGTTCGAGCTGCCCACGATCGGCACCTCAGCGGCATTTTCTGCCGTATAGGGACCCGTGAAGCGCACACCACGCCAGAACGGGGCAAGCGACGGATCCGACGTCACCTTCGCCTGGAATCCGGGGATCGCAAGACCGTAGGACGGGTATACATA
>JAIKWY010000199.1 GCA_024684395.1 Oscillospiraceae bacterium | reverse complement strand
CGCCGTTGAAGCCGCTTGCGACCACGTTGACACGCCATACACCCTTGCGGTAGACCTCAATGCCGATGATCGCCTTCTCACTGCGGAAATCCGCCCCGGTCATCCGCAGTTCAAGCGCTGTCTGCCCGTTCTGCATGATCGAGATGACATGGGAATTGATCTGCCCCATCGTGCCGTTGCCGTCGATGCTGACAGTGAAGACCAGCTTGTTGATCGTCTGGGGCAGCGAGTTGAGCGAGACAGTGTATTCCGCCGCATTGCGTTCCATCCGGTACGTGATCTCACCGCCGGGGGATCTGGTCTGGTTGTAGAAGACCATGTAACGGTCATCGGAGAGCTTGTCCTGTGCATCGACACCGAAGCAGCAGGTGTCATACACCGCATTGCCCTGTGTTTCCATCCGCACCTGGATGGGCTGGTTGATATTCAGGTGATCCTCGAGCTTCCCCCGGAAGCCTCTTACGAGCTGTAGCATTGTAATTCCTCCTTATTCAAGCGCATGGCGGCGCTTTATTTGCTGTCTGGCTTATCTGTTTCTGACGGCTGTACCTGGAAGCAGCCGGATTCATCCGTCATGCGGCTGAATTTCGCCTCGACCCTGCGGATCTCACGCTCCGCACTGACAAAAGCATCCACCACATCCGGATCAAAGTGCTTGCCGGAGCCTTCCACGATGATCTGCTTTGCCTCCTCAAAGGTAAAGGGCTTCTTGTAGCTCCGCTTGGAAACAAGTGCATCAAAGACATCCGCCACCGCCATGACACGGGCAGAGAGCGGGATCTCCTCCCCTGCGATGCCGGTGGGATAGCCGCTGCCGTCCCATTTTTCATGGTGATATGCCGCCAGGTTGCGTGCCTCGTTCAGATAGCCGGAATTGGGTACCAGAGCGATCGCCTCGGACAGGATGTCCCGTCCTGCCGTGGTATGGCTCTTCATGATCTCGAACTCCTCGTCATTCAGACGAGCGGGCTTGTTGAGGATGGCATCGGGCACCTGGATCTTGCCGACGTCATGCAGCGGCGCAGAATTGACAACGTCAGAGATATAGTCATCCGTCAGGATGTCCGGATAGAGCCCCTTCGCCTTCATCCTCCGCAGGATGATGTCGGTATAGGCTGCGGTCTTGCGGACATGGGCGCCTGTGTTCCTGTCACGGCTCTCCACGATGTCCGCCAGCACAAGGATCAGTGCATTCTGCATCTGGGCGATCTCCTCGGTCTTCTTCTGCACATCTGCAACATAGCGCATACTGTCGTCCGAGGTCTTGGTGATGGCGTGGTAGAGGTTCTCCACCTCGTCGCCGGTTTGGATGTTCAGGTCGTGGATCCGCTCGATGCTGCTCTCACGGGCGGTCTCGCTGTCATAGGCAAAGGTACCCGTGCTCATGGCGATGGAGTTGACCGGCAGAATGATATGGTATTCGATCAGCCAGTGGATCAGCACGAAGATGACAAAGAAGATGCCAAGGAACAGGCAGAGCATCTCCACCAGGAAGTTCCGCTCGATCTGTCCGATGCGGTCCATCGAAACATCGGCGGCGGCATAGCAGACGCATTCTCCGGAGCGGTCATAGATCGGCTCATAGACGGTCAGCAGCCAACCGTATTTGTCATCCGTGATGATCGGGTCGATCTCCTCGCCGGCAAGCAGCGCCGGGATATCCGCTGAAAAGCCCTCATCGAACTCGATGACCTCACCCGGCTCCGAGCCCTCCGACTCCTCCGTATCCACATCAAAAACAACATGGCAGCCGTCCTCACGGATCTGATAGACATAGAGATAGGCGATGTCATCGGTGTTATCCCGCACAACGGTGAGCTTTTCCTCCGTTTCGAGATAGCCGGGCGCGCTCTCGCCCTCCTGTAGATAGGTCTCCACTTCCTCCGGGTCGATCAGACTGGCAGCGATCAGAGCGGCACTTTCCGCACGTTCTGTGTGACTCTTGATGAGCGCCGAACGGTAGAGGTTCATGCTGATGACCGTGGCAGCGACCGAAACGGCGATCAGCGAGATGCTCATAACGAGCAGGATCTTGGTGCGCAGCGACATGACACGGAAGCTGATATTCTTGGCAGCAGCGGATTCCTCGGAGGAAAGCGGCTTCTGCATCCAGCCGTTGAAGCCGAAGAACTTCCGCACTTTCGCCGGGAGCAGCTTGATGATGACCAGCACGAGCATCATGGTGATGGACTTATCCACCAGATCGGTCAGCAGCGAAGCAAGGAACTGCGCCACCCGCATATTGGACACGCCGCTGGAGTACAGAATGCCGCTGAGGGATTCGCTGTCAAACGGCAGCTCATCGAGCAGCCACGGGATGCATGTGCCGATGCCGCCGCCGATGAGCGCAAAGGTCAGGATCGGGATCGGCAGCAGATACCATTTCCGGAAGATACCCTTATCCTTGAAGAATGCCGCCGCTGCGGCGATCATGACATTCAGGATGCCATAGTACACGGATGAGGGATCGGAGATGCCCTTGATGATATTGGTCAGGAAGCCGACGATCACGCCCGGGAGATAGCCGCCCATGATCGCAGCCGCAATCGTGCCGACGGTGTCCAGATACAGCGGGAGCTCCAGATATTCGGTCAGCTTGCCGAACAGCAGATTGACACCGACACCGAAAAAGCACATGATAATTGCGATCAGATTGCGGTGCCGCCGGATCTGGGTAAGCGTTGGTTGCTTTGGCTGTGTCATAACAGTATCCTCCTGAACAGAGATAGGATCAAAACGGGCAGGCGCCCGAAAAACATTTGCTTTTTCCCTCTGGATATGGTATAATACATAGCATAGGCGCTGTGATACACACGCATGTCGTATCACCCATATTTATTGTATCACAATTGCATCAGAAATGCAATAGCCAAAGCCAAAATACATCAGAATCTATAGGTCCCTATGGAAAGAGGAAACAGCCATGAAGCCAAATCTTTGGAAGCTGTCCGCCGTGGCGTGCTGTCTGGCACTGACCGCCTGCGGTTCGGCACAGAAGCATATCGAAGTGAGCGCCCCCGTCACGACCGAGCGCATCCAGCCGACCACCGAAGCCACGGAAACGCCGACCGAACCGACCACCGAGCCGGAGATCCCGTTCGACTACATGTTCTGCTTCACCGGCGACATCAGCGTGGCAGACGGCGCACGCACGACCAACCGCTGGGTGGCGCACGGGCGGGACACCTCCTCCTGCTTCGATGAGACCATTATGGAGCACATGCAGAAGGCGGACATCTGCTTTGCCGACAATGAATTTCCCTACACGACCCGGGGAAGCGCCACGGTCGGGAAGGACTATACCTACCGGGCAGATCCTGCCAATGTGCAGCTCATGCTCGACCTCGGCGTGGACATCGTGTCCATCGCCAATAACCACACCTATGACTACGGTCCGGACGGCGTGCTCGACACCCTCGAAACGCTCGACAATGCCGGCATTGCGCGGGTTGGCGCCGGCAAGAACCTGGCCGAAGCATCAGAAACGAAGTTCTTCGACCTCGACGGGCTGCGGGTCGCCTTCCTCAGCGGCACCCGTGTGGAATGGGTCGAGCTGACCAAGGGCGCCACAGAGACGGAACCCGGCGTGTTCCGTACCGTTGACCCGGAGCTGCTCTACCAGAGAGTCCGGGAAGCCCGGGAGCGGGCGGATGTGGTCATCGTCTACATCCACTGGGGCATCGAGGGCGTGGATTATCTCGAAGAATACCAGCAGACAGTCGGCAAGGGGCTCGTGGATGCCGGTGCGGATGCGGTGGTCGGCGACCATACCCACTGCTTGCAGGGCATCGAGTTCTACAAGGACAAGCCGATCATCTACTCCCTCGGCAACTTCTGGTTCAACGCCAAGACACAGCGCTCCGTCCTTGCGGAGATCCATGTGACCGGCACACGCTCCGACCATGAGCTGCGCCTGCAATACCTGCCCGCCATGCAGTCCGACTGCACCATCTCCTACATCAGCGACCCCGGGCAGCAGTCGCAGTACTACCGCTATCTCGAAAGCATCTCGGACGGCATCCAGTTTGATGAGGACGGGTATGTTACTCCCAAGGAATGAGGTGATACCATGAAATGGATCGACGGCACAGACATTGACCTGAAGCAATTCTCCGGCGAGGCGCTATGTGAAAAACTGGCGCTGGATATGTACAAAGGTGACCGTGAAGCATGGGAATGCCCGGAGTTCCTGCAACTTGCGATGGCGCTCCTGAACTTTGATGCCGAACTGAGCATGGAAGGCTTTGCCGCACCGCATAGCGGGAATCTCACTGCGGAGGAATATGCGAAGATCATCGCAGCATTCCGTGCGATCGGTGACGAACAGGATGCGGAGGTACTGGAAAAAGCGCTCCAATTTGATGCACGTTACACAAAGATGATCGCCGAGGCAGAGGAAGGATCTGAGAGGATCAACCTGTCGGATACGTTATTTGAGCGCATGACGGATCTGGAACAGGAGCTCTATCCAAGCACCGATCTTGACATCTGGTCGATGCTCTATGCCTATCTCGATGCGCAGATCAAAGCACTTTAACAACAAACCTCCCCGATACAGCCGTATCAGGGAGGTTCTTTCTATTCAGTTTCGCCGAAGATCAGTGCCAGCGCATCGGCGGCATTCATCTCCTGGATGCCGTCGGGATCGTCAAGGACGGCACCGGGTGTCCAGCGGAAACGCCCTGTCTCCGTGGAGCCGTTGACAGAGAGATAGCCTGTGGGTTTGAGCGTGGTCTTATAGCGCTCGCACCAGCCGGGATAGTAGGTCTGCATGTAGTGATCCGCCAGCCTGTAGGCTTCACAGCTCGTGCTCTTGCCGACGGCACCGATCTGCACGCCGCCCCCGGGCTGTCCGATATGACTGTCGGAGGGGGTGCTGTGGGCGATGACGATACTGCCGTCCGGACAGGTGCCGAGCGAGATCCAGACATGCCCGTTCATGCTCATGATGTCGCCGGGCTTCATGGCGGTGTCCGCCGAGCCGGTCGGGGTCGGGAAGCTGTGCTCGTAGGTGCCCCAGCCATAGCCTGCAAGGCGCTTTGCCATGAAGGTGGACTTGCCGACATAACCCTCCTCGCCGCTGACATCGTACATCGTATTATAGAGCGCCCAGCTCACATAGCCGGAGCAGTCCAGACCGGCATAGTGGTACTCGTTGAAGCCGCCGTAGGGGTAGTAGCTGTTAGGCGGGTCGGGGTTCTTGGTATTGCCGTACTGGTCACGGTAGGTGTAGTTGCTGTCATGCTCCTGCCAGAAGCGGATCCAGTCCGGCGAAACACCGATCGTGCGGGCGCTCCATGCAGAGCCGTTGTCCTGCCAGTTCCACGCACCGCCGAACATGTAGAGCGTCGTGCCGACCGGCTCCATCGCCGTGGTCAGGAAATTGCGGATGGTATGCTCCCCCGGTGTGCCGGCGATCGGCGGGTCATAGGTCGGGAGCCCCGTCTCGGTCTCCTCCGCCCGGATGACCGTCCCGTTCAGCACGGTGATGCGGAAGTGATATTCCTCCTTGAGCAGGTTCTGGATGGCGAAGGCATCGCTGCCGTCCGGGTTCTTTTCGCTGTTGTCGATGCGGTAGATGCGCTCGGTGCCGTCCACATCGAAGCGATAGGTGAACTGTGCCGCATTGGCAAGCTTGGTCGAGGATGCGCCCCAGTTGCTCACGCCGAGGAAGACCGTATCTTCCTGATAGGCGCCGTCAAGGTAGAGCGGGAGCGTCAGGTCGCCGCCTGCGCCGATCTGCGCCGCATAGCCGAGGATGAGCGCCGCATCCGAAGCATTGATGATGCCGTCCGCATTGAGATCGGCAGCGGATGCCTGCTCATCGGTCAGACCGTGCGCCTTCCCGGCGCCGAGGGATGCCGCAGCGATGAGGACCATTGCCGCATCCGAGGCGTTGATCGCCGCATCGGCATTGAGGTCGCCGGTCGTGACATCCTCCGCCTGCACTGCAAAAGCACCGGCAGGACACAGCATCAGCAGCGGCAGCAGAACTGCGGCTGCTTTTCGTATGGCTTTCATGAAATACCTCCTTTGAGAGGGATGTTGGTTCCTTTCCATTATAGCACACCCGGGGAAGACTGTCAATGTCAGATTTTGATACATGCAGGACATTCTGACCGGGCACTTTCTCCCTGGAAAGTCCTCGCCATTCCGCCTTGGAAATGCCATTTTTGCCAGATATGTCAATTATGTATCATTTATAAAATTTCTGTGAAAACGGTTGCATTTTTATGCAAATCATGATATAATAAATATGTATTGATCCCAAGTGAAAGGAGGAACCGCTATGATCCACGGCAGTAAGGTCGTTTCGCTGTGTATCTCACGTCTGCATGACATCGAAAATGCGAGGTTTGTCGAGCATCTCAACAAGCAGCTCCGACTAAACGGTTGCAGTCTCTGGGTGTATAATATCACGACCGATCTTTACTGGGAAGAGAACAAGATCAACGGCGAGACCTCGATTTTTGATTTAATCGATTTCAACATCACGGATGTTCTGATCATCATGGAGGAGAAGATCAAGAGCAAGGCGATCTCTGCGCAGCTCATCCAGCGGGCGCACGAGAAGAATGTCCCCGTCGTCATCGTGGACGGCGATGCGGATAACACGGCAGTCGTGCGCTATGACTACGCCCGGGGGTTCGAGCAGGTCGTGCGCCATGTGATCGACGTACACCATGTAAAGCGGCTGCACTACATGGGCGGCAGTCCGGGCAATCCCTTCTCGGAGGAACGCCTTGAAGTCTTCCGCAATGTCCTTGCCGAAAAAGGGCTCCCCTTTGATGAGAAAAGCGTCAGCTACGGCTATTTCTGGGCAAAGCCCGCAAAGGCTGCAACGGAGGAACTGATCGCCGCCGGAGACCTGCCGGAAGCCATCCTGTGTGCCAACGACATCATGGCGCTCAACGTCAGCAGCGTCTTGCAGCAGCACGGCTACCGGATCCCGGAGGACATCATCGTCACGGGATTTGACGGCATCGACGAGATCTATTTCTCCGCCCCGTGCATGACATCTGCACGCTGCGGCACATCGGGTCTCGCTGAGAGCGTACATCTGGCAGTCATGGACAGTCTCGAATACGGGCAGACGACCCGCCGTTATCTGGTGGAGCCTGCGCTGATGATCCATGAATCCTGCGGCTGCTGCACCGGTCACGGGCATCTGACACCGGAGCGGATGCACAGCTTCAACGACCGCTTCTACCGCTACCAAGATGACAACCGTATCCTCTCCGCCATGAGCGAGCGGATGCAGCGCTGTGTTTCCCTGCCGGAAGCAAGCTGGGCGCTGTATGAACCGACCTTGCAGGATATGTGCTGTATCATCGACAACCGCTGCATCGACGACACGATCAATCTGCTCGAAATGCCGTATGCCACGGCGCCTGAAAACGACACGATGCTGCTGTTCTTCGACACGGATGAGACGCCGTTCGTACAGCGTCCGATCAGCCGTGACGAGATCATCCCCAACCTGAAACAGCACTTGCAGGACGGCTATCCGCTGATCTTCAATGCGATCTCGTTCATGAACGTGCCGCTCGGCTACTTCTGCTTCTATTTCCGGGAGTTCGAGATCACGGATTACTGCAAGATCCCGCAGATCATCACGATGCTCAGCTTCGGCATCGGCGGCTTCATCACAAGGCGCTACCAGCGCTATCTGCTGCGCCGCATCGAGGAGATGTACCAGTATGATGCCCTGACCGGGCTCCATAACCGCATCAGCTTCAACAAGGCGTTCGAGGCGCTCAAGCTCCAGCACAGCGATCGTGCGCTCCCTGTGACGATCATCCTTGCCGACCTTGACGGGCTCAAGAATATCAACGATAATTATGGTCATGCCGCCGGCGATCAGGCGATCGAAGCCGTGGCTCGTGCCTTGCAGCATTCCTGCCCGCCGGGGACGCTCTGCGTGCGGTTCGGCGGTGACGAGATGATCGCCGTTGTGCCCGGAAAGAGCGACCCGAACACGCTCGATATGGACATCCGGAACACCCTTGAACAGTTCAACACCGTCTCCGGTCTCCCCTTCCCTGTTTCGACCAGTCTTGGCATCCATACCACGACGCTGACAGAGGATCTTGATCTGGAGAAGATGCTGAAATATGCCGATGCGGATCTGTATCAGGAAAAACAGCGCAAAAAGAAAAAGTAGCACCAAGCCTTCCCCGTTCCGGCGGGGAGGGCTTTTGCGTATGTATAGAAATAGAGCCTAAAGCGGGGACTTTCCGAAAACTTGCCCCAGAATAAATACTTCATCCATAACAAAAACTGCTGTATGGTCTCCCATACAGCAGTTTTTTGTGTGTCAGTGCTTTTGCTTATTTGTGTACATAATCCGTGATCTTCGCATCCGTCTTGCCTGCGCCTACCGCAGCGGAATAGATCAGAACAACAGCCGCATCACTTGCGTTGATGTTCTCATCGCCGTTCACGTTGGCAGCATACTTCTGGATCGGGGTCAGACCGGATGCATTGCCGGCGCCTACCTTTGCAGCATCAATGAGGATGAGTGCCGCATCGGATGCGTTGACGATACCGTCACCATTGACATCACCAAGCAGTCTGGTCTCAGTCTGCTCCGGCGTGGTCTCGGTGATCTCCTGGGTCTCTGTGCCGGTGGACTCGGTCTCAGTCGGCTTCGTCTCGGAAGCAGTCTCCTGGGTCTCGGTCTCAGTGGGCTTTGTCTCAGAAGCGGTCGCCTGGGTCTCGGTTGCAGTTACCTGGGTCTCGGCATCCGTTGCCTTGGTCTCGGTTTCGGCAGCGCTTGTCTCGGTAACAGTTGCGCTGGATTCCGTTGCACTTGTTGCAGTGGCACTGGATTCCGTAGCGCTGGTCTCCGTTGCAGTTGCACTGGACTCGGTAGCACTTGTCTCTGTTGCGCTTGTCTCAGTTGCACTTGTCTCAGTTGCAGTTGCGCTGGACTCGGCAGTGCTGGACTCGATCGGGAATGTCTCGGTAACGGTGGTCTCCGTCGTGCTTACCTTGGTCTCAGCAGTTGCGCCCTCAGTGGTCACTGTGGTTTCTTCTGTTGTGGCGGAGGAAGCATCTGTGGTGACTGTCGTTGCCTCGGTGGTAACAGTGGTCGCTTCGGTGGTCTGTGTTGTAGATCCTGTCGGAACTTCGGAAGCGATCGAGGTGTGTGTCGTGGTTTCCTGCGTCTGGATCTCCGTTGTGGTCGCTGCCTTCGTCTCGGATGCAGTCTCGGTGGTCTCAGTCGCAGAAACGGACGTCTGACGCTCTGTTACGGATGTCTCAGTCTGTGCTTCTGTCGTGGTCGTTGCCGTGGTCGTAGCAACAGTCATGTCGGAGGTCATCTTCGTCTCCGTGGTCTCAGTCTCGGTCGTGGTAGTCTGTGCCGTTGTAGAAGATGCATCGGTCGAAGCGGTGGTCGCTTCGGTGGAAGCAGTCGTTTCGGTGGTGTTGAACGGTACAGTCTCCTCGGTCGTGGCTGTGGTGGTCTCCTGCGATGTCACATGCGTCTCGGCAGTTGTCTGGGTCGCGGATGTCTCCGCTGTATCCCGGGTCGCCTGTGTGGTCACAGTGGTCGAATCGGTCTCGGAGGAGGCCGGCTTGGTATCCGCCGTTGTCACGGTCGTCTCAGATGCCGTGGTGGTCTCGGTGCCGGATGCGCTCGTGGTCGTCTCCTGAGTGGTGACGGTGGTGGCGCTCTCCGTGGTACCGGAGGTCTCCCCTGTTGCAGTGGTCTGCCCGGTCGTGGTGGTCTGTGTGCCGGAGGTCTCTGCGGTCGTCACAGTGGTGACTTCGGTGGTCGTGGTCTGTGTGCCGGTCGTGGTCTCCGTGGTCGTTTGTGTGGTCGCATCCGTTGTCACAGTCGTTGCAGCAGAGGTCGTGTGCGTGGTCGCCTTGCTCTCTGCGGAAGTGGATGTGGCAGCGGTGGTCGTGGTCGTCTGTGCGGTTGTGGTGGTCGCTGCGGTGCTTGTGGAAGCCTTTGTTGCAGCGGTGGTCGCCGTGGTAGTCGTTTGCGTTGTCGCAGAGGTGGATGTCTGTGTAGTCGCCTTGGTCGTTGCAGTGGTGGAAGTTGTGGTGGTCTTGGTCTCGGATGTGGTTGCGGTAGTTGTGGTAGCCTTGGTTGTCGCTGTGGTGGTCTGTGCAGTGGTCGAAGTTGTGGTCGCCTTGGTCTCGGTGGTGGTCGCCTTGGTCTCCGTTGTGGTAGACGTTGTCTCCGTCGTGGTCGCCTTGGTCTCCGTGGTCGTGGCTGTTGTTGTAGTCTCGGTCTCAGCCGGGGTCGTTTCAGTTGCCTTGGTCGTTTCGGTGGCATCCGTTGCAGCCGTTGCATCTGTTGCAGCCGTTGCGTCGGTCGCATCCGTCACATCCGTCGGCTCGGTCGGTCCATCGGTCTCTTCGGTCGGTTCCGTCGGATCCTCTGTCGGCTCTGCTGCCAGGATCGAGGAGAAGCAGGTCGAGTTGTTATTGGCGTTTCTTACAATGATGACGATACGCCATACATAGCCCTCGCCGTTGTTCAAACCGGTGAGAATGAAATCATTGTCGCCGTCGGACAGGACGCCGGACTTATACAGCTCGATGTCGTTATTCTCATTCTGGAGATCCTTGAGATCTTCCACGGTCGTGGCGTCGCCGATGTCCTCGGCACCCTCATAGACGCCGTACCAGACTTCGCTTGCATTCTCCGGCCAGTCAAAGGTCACAGTGCAGGTGCCGTCCTCGATGGGTGTTGCCTCGATGTTGGTCACGACCTCTTCATAGACGGGCGTGCGGAACTGCATCAGGGAGTAGCATCTGGTCTTGTTGTCGTCGGCATCGGTCACAGCTTCAACGGTATACAGCGTATCCGGTTTCAGATCGCTGAAAACGCAGAAGGTGGAATCCTGCTCGAGCAGCATCTGAGATGCGCTCATCGACAGGCTCTGTACGATCTCCGGGACTTCGCACACTGCTTCGACCGGCTCGGTCTCGCCGAGATCATCATACAGATAGATGTGGAAGTTGTCGGTCGTGCCGGTCAGCTTATCCCACTTGATCGTGGCTTCGCTGTAGCTGATCTTGTCGGCCTTCATATTGCGCACAGCCGGGAGCGGCGTTGTTCTTACCTGGAAATTGAGCCAGTTGGTGGCTTTTAGATTCTTGTAATCGCCGGATCCGCCGGGCTTTGCCTTCGGGATGACCAGAACGTTGTAATTGGTGTCTGGCTGGAGATTGGACACATACACCGGGCTGTTCTCATCATTGATCTCCGGGGTGTTCTCATCCGGTGCATAGAGCGATCGGATGATCGTTTTGCATGTCTCAAAATAGGCCGAATCAGCATATAGTTCATCATATAGTTCGGCATAGCTGTCATAAACTGCGTCAGAATACTCGCAGAAAGCGATCCTCGATGCCTCACTGTCCGTCAGTTCATTTTGATCCAGGAAACACTCATATTCATACGGCAGTACACTGAGCATATTCTCATAAACCCAACGAAGATCACACTCAGACGAAAGATCCGGAATGACAGCAACATTGAACTCATAGCCCTCCGGAAACGTATCCCAGTTGAGCGTAAAGCCCGATACTGTCACCTCCTCAACAGCAGGAGCCTCCAGCTCCAGTGTCTTGGTGCTGAAGCAGACCTCTGCAACCGGAGTCGATTCCATGATCTCTCTGCGCTGTGCCTCGTCAGCGGGAAGCTCGATGGCCGGAACTGCAAAGAAATAATACTGCACGCCCGGCGCGAGGTCATGAACAGTCAGCGGTCCCTGAACGCCCTCTTCCTTCCAGTAATAATCACTATGAGCGAGTATCATATTCTCAAGATACAGCCAGTTGTAAGCGTACAGCTCTCCTGCATAGGCAACACCGTAGATATTGGTGTTAAGATCGTATTCCACGCCATCGATCTGCGTCATTCTGACAGGTGTCCAGGTGAGCTGGGCAGTTGTCGAAGTGATAGCTTCGGTGTAGACAGTCTCTTCACCGATGCCCTCCGCATAGGTCACAATACGGAAGTCGTCGATGACAGGGAGGGGCGTTGTGAAGATTGCTGGCGTCCAATTGCCGGAGCTTACCAGTCTCTTGGGTTGGTTCTTGCCTGCAAAGGCCAGACGGCAGGGTGTTACCTCGACCGTGTATGTGGTACCGACCATCAGATCGGAAAGCTCAAAGCTGGTGGCTTCCACATCACGGATCTCTTCGGTATACAGTACACCGTCGATGGTGGACAGTCTGAGCATGAATGCTTCGGCATTCGTCGGATCCCATGTAACAAGAGCGGTGCTGGTCGTGATCTCCGTTACCTGAACATTGTTCACAACGCTCTGGAGACCGGGAATGATGTTGGTGTGGCTGTCCGGATCCTCTGCGCCGCAGACGGAGCAGTAGCGGTAGGAATAGCTGTCTTCGTCCCAGTTATCAGCCCGGTGCTGCTTGTAAGCATACTGCGTCACACCGTCCTCATCCACATAGGTCGCCCATGTGTGACCGGTCGCAGGGATCTCCAGATCGGTCTCTGTCTCGCAGTGAATGCACTTGACATGCATCGTACCCGTCTCTGTGCAGGTGGGAGCCAGCGTCACTTCGCCGTTCTCCATATCCCATTCGTGATGGGCTTCTTCGATGTCCTGCTCCTCACGGGCGCCGCAGTTCAGGCAAAGGCGTACCTCATGTGTGCAGTCGCTGCCGAGAACGCCCCACGGACCCCATGCATGGTTTCCGTTCGTTGCGCAGTCAGCATCCACGATCTGGAACGACGCATGGCCGATGCCGACGCCGGCATTCGGGTTTCTGGTGGTAATGGCAACACTTACCTCACCGGGGTTCACGTTGTCGCTGTAGGAATAGCGCAGGCTCTTCTGCTGTGCAGTGGAGAGCTCGCCGTCAAAGATCATGGACAAAGTCGGTGCGATCGCCTCGCCTGTGTAATTGTACAGGCAGTAGTGCATATCAACGATCTTATCCGGATCGGTGAACTCGAAATCGAGAAAATCGGGATCCATCGCAGACAGATCGGGAACAGGAGCAAATGTCACGTTCGCATTCTCATTGAACGGTACTTCGTGCTTACCGTATTTCTCAACATCCGTGCCCTCGACACCGTAGATGACGGTGGAATTGCCGGACTTCGGTACATGGTAGTTGATCATATCGTCCGATTTTCTGACAAAACCGATACCGCTGGTGAGAACGCCCTTGTTGACATCAGGATTGTTCGGGAGAGCGATCCATTTCAGCGCCGGCATGTCATAGAAGGCACTGTCCATCCATCTCAGATTGCCGGGGATATAGAGATATTCAATGCCCGAGTTCATGAAGGCATGGGGATTGATGACCTCGAGCGTGTCCGGCAGATCCACCGCCGTAATGCTATGACAGTCCTTGAACACATCACAGTCGATGAGGGTCAGGTTCGGCGGAAGCTGGAAGTTTTTGAGGTTCACGCAGTCTCGGAACGCCGCACGGCGGAACACCGTCACGGAATCCGGAACTGTGACTGTTGTCAGGCTGGATGCACCGATATACGAAGCAAACATGTAGCGTGGGATCTGCTCGATATGACCAATTTTGGTGATGTCCGCCTCTTCTACAGTAGAGAAGGTGCCGGGATAGAGGTCCAGGATCTTGCCTGTATTGTAGGTCAGCTTCTTGATATGTGACTGATGCAGCGCAAGTTCTTTGTCGGACATGTTCTTGTCGGCAGGGATGTAGCTGAACAGACCATCGCCGATCTTGGAGATCTCGGTACCGATCGTGATATGGCCGATGTGTGCATTCTCGAATACATCGCAGTACGCCGGCATGGTCGAGGCAACGGTATCGAAGTTCAGGTGGAGCGTGTCTACATTCAAAGAGCTGAATGCGCCTCGGTCGAGCGTTACGATATTCCCATTGAAAACAGAGTTGATGGACGTAACGGCCACATCGGCAAAGGCATATTCTTCGATGTGCTGCAAGGAACTCTTATCGAGGGAGTAGAGATAGATCATCAGAGAGTCTTTTTGCAGCCCCTGGAATGCACGGGAAGCGATGGTGTCGCATTTCTCATCGAGGTATACATTCTGCGTATGGCCCGCCGGGCAGCAGATCAGCGTTTTGAACTCGCTGTCTTCCGGCTGGTCGTAGAGGATGCCGTCCTTGGTACACAGCGTACCGGCATAGCCATCCGCAAGCCCGATGCGATTAAGGTTGGCACATGCAGTAAATGCATGGTCGCCGAGCGTTGTGAGCCCTGCCGGAAGAACCAGTTCCTCCTGGTAAGGCGAACTAATACCGGAGCCGAAGAAGGCTTCCTCCCCGATGCTCGTCACAGTGGCAGGAATGGCAGATACTTCGAGCGAAGGTGTGCCGCGGAATGCCTTGTCGCCGATGGTCTGCAGGTGCGGCGGGAGGGTCTTGAGCGTCAGCGCAGCGCACGCCTTGAAGGCATTGTCGCCGATGGTCACAACGCCCTTGATCTTGTCCACCGTCTCCAGCGAAGAGCAGCCCTCGAAGCAGGAATCGCCGATGGAGGTGATGCTGTCGCTCAGGGAAGCGCTCTTGAGGGCGCTGCACTCACGGAATGTATTATCGCCGAGCTCGGTCACGTAGCCCGGGAGCGTGATGCTCGTCAGGGACTTGCAGTTCTCGAAGGCGGCACTGCCGAGCGTGAACTTCCAGTTGAGATACGGCAGTGTGACATCTGCCAGTGCCGTACAGCCCTTGAATGCCTCATCGCCGATGCTTTTGAGGTAGGAATTGCGTGCCTCAAAGGCCGGGAGCAGTTCGCAGTTCCTGAATGCCGCATTGCCGACCGAAGTG
>JAIKWY010000060.1 GCA_024684395.1 Oscillospiraceae bacterium | reverse complement strand
GATATCGCAGTTGAGGTCAGCCGCATCGCCGCAGCCCCATTCTGCGTACTGGTCAACGCCGTCCTGTGCTTTGCTGTTCACGCCGATGTCCTGACGGTTGCACTTGACGACCTCATAGTAAACGTACTGGTTGAAGTCGATATTCCTGACCTCGTTGCCGTTCTTGTCCCTGGTATAGGAGACGATGTCCGCCTCGTCTACGATGTAGAGGGGGATCGGAATGAAGTCTCGGTTGTAGTATTGCCAGAGATGTACGCCCTCCAGTACTGCCGCCGCGATCAGCATTGCACCGCCGATGCCAAGGAGCCATTTGCCGAGCAGTGCAGTCTGGTCGTAGCTATGCAAAGCGTTATTATAATACTTTTGCATATTAGCCGTTTCACTTTTGCTTAGCAAATCTAAAGACTTGTTATAAACTTTCATAGACATCGCATCGTTTGCACCAAAGCGCTCTAAATTCACTAGAGCGTTTTCATACATGTAGTATCCGGATAGCTCGGGGTTGATCGTGGTGGGGATCAGAGTCGCATTCAATTCTGATGTCAGGGTCTCCGCTGCATGTTTTAATACATATCTTCCGCCATACAAAAAGATCACACTTTCGGCAAGCAGACTGGCACTGAGAACGTCTACCCAGCCCCAGTCGCCGAACCCCCATGTTTCTTCGTAGGGGCTTTTGCCGATCGCCTTCTCCATCATGGCACGGTTCGTGAGCGCCACGCCCTCACGGAAGATCGCACGGTTCATGCCGCTGTACACGGAGGCCGCCGCAACATCGGCTCCCAGCTCCTGAAGCTCCGGCATCGTCTCCTTGGCTGCATCAATGTCATTGCCGCCGAGCAGCAGCAGGGACTCCAGCGACAGGAATTTCAGACCGGCACGCTGCCCGTCGGAGAGCGACACGGCAAGCGGGAGAAAATTGACGGGATCATTGCTGTATGGTTCCGACAGATCCTCGGGGAGGAAGAATTCGCCGAGCGTATCGCCCCAGTCGCCGGCGAACGCCGTGGCATAGGCGATGACATGGAGCTGTGCCGCCTTATCGAACCGGATCAATTCGAGCTCGTAGTTTTCCTCGGACTGGATGGTCTTTCTGTTTTCAAAGAAAGCTTCGATCCGTGCCTGATATGCCTCGTCGTTCTCGTCTTCGGCCTTGACGAGCTGATTTGCCTCGATATAGCCCCGATACCAGATCAACTCCTGCTGGATGCCGTCGTACTCCTTCGCCAGCGACTCTGCCGCATCGCCGTACTTCGACATGAGCAGGGTCTGCGCCGCCGAATCGGACAGGCTTGCATTGCCGTCCACATAGAGCTCCGCCATCGTTTTCATATCCAGATAGGACATATCTGCCAGACGCTCGAGCCATGAGTCTTCGTTGGAATCAGCCGCCAGTGCCAGTGCCTTTTCCACGGACAGCAGTGTGACGCCTGTGCTCTCGAGAATGATCTGCTGGAGATCGCCGTACTTGACCTGCTCGTTCTTGGACAGTGCATCGTACTTGTCCTCGCCCAGCTCCCGGCGGGTGGTGTTCAGGAACAGATCGCCCAGCGGCATCCCGGTGTCGTTGACGGCATACTGCCCGTCGATCTCGCCGTCATAGAACTTGTTGAGCAGATCGTGCGCAAGTTGTGCCCGTGCCTTGCCGGCTTCAGAGCCCTTGCCGTTGTAGTTGTCGCGGTATTCCTGGATGACCGGCAGGAAGCTGTCGAGAAACTCATTGATATCCGCCTGTTTCTCTTTGATAAGCCCCTTATAATCGTCGAAGCTGTAGCCGGTATTGTTCTCGGTACCCATGTTCATGACCGCCATGTCGGTGACGGCATTGTTCGGGTCATTCGTGCGCTTGACGCCCATCACAGCGGCGACTCTGTCATCCTTTCCGGCATTGAAGTTTCCCTCCACCGGCTCCCAGCCATGGGACGTGAGCCAGCTTTTGGCCTCATCCTCCGTGCTGCCGTAGGCGATGAACACCTCGCTGATGTACTTCCCGGTATCAGCCGCAGCAGCCTTGATCGCCCCGACCGGTGTAGTCAGGAGCATCGCACAGGTCAGGACTGTGGACAGAATTCTTGACTTGAATGATTTTTTCATAGCAAGCCCTCCTTCTATTTGTTATTATATCTATTATACCATATATGAAACGAAAAAACCATTGCCAGATTGGCAATGAAACCGGAAGCTCCCCCTGCATGAGGGAGAGCTTCAGATAAAGATGAAAATATTAAGCAACAGCCGGAGTCTCCGGGGTTTCCTTACGCTTTTTAGTCGCAAACATGACAACCGATGCGCCGAGTATGCCGACTGCCAGACCGCCGATACCTGCGAGGGCAAGCTGACCGGTGGTGAAAGAAGAGGCGGTGTAGGCATTGGAATCGGTATCCCAGAAGA
>JAIKWY010000055.1 GCA_024684395.1 Oscillospiraceae bacterium | reverse complement strand
GACCGTAAAAACGCGGATCCCATTTTGTAAGAATTATGCCATTCTTTGTAACCAAATTGTAATAAACTCGAAAAAAAGCATTAAAAAATCATTTCAAAAACCGAATATTATACAAAATGGCGCTCAGATTGTGCTGCTGAATTGTCATCTGCTACAAATAAGATGACGAATTGATGATTAGCATTGACTTTTGGCGGTTTTTCGTGTATATTTACAGTATGAAAACATGGACGGCGTGAGCCTGCCGGACGGAAGCCTGACACCAGAAGGCAAGTGAGCATAAGCCCGTGTTCATCAGGAACGAGCCGCATCATTCGCGTGCTTCGCTCCCGAAGGCTGCGCAAAACGCAGCGAAATTCCACGCCTGCTATTTGCAGGTACACAATTTCAAAGCTGCGAACGCAGCAAATTGATTCTTCGCAGCAAAATGAAGGAGGAAACTTACAATGAACAAGCTTAAGAAGTCCCTGGCTCTGATTGCTACTCTGGCAATCGCATCGTCTGCTTTTGTAGCTTGCGGCGATGACTCCAGCTCCAGCAGCACGGCTGCTAACTCCAGCACCGCTGAATCCAGCGCTGCAGATTCCACCGGCGAGTCCACCGGCGAGTCCGGCGGCGAGTCCACCCCGGATACTCCGGCAGAGCGCCCGGAGAACAAGGTTCCGAGCGATGATGACAAGCTCACCGTCCTTGCATGGACCGATGATGACCTGAAGAACATGTTCAAGAACTTCGCTGACAACACCGATTACACTGCTGATAACCTCGTTTTCGAGAAGGTCGGCGGTAAGGGCCAGGAAGCTCGTGACCAGTATCCGACATACTTCAACTCCGGCAAGGACGTTGACCTGTTCGTTCTGGAAGCAGACTGGATCAAGGATTACATCGACAAGGACGACATGACTGCTCCGCTGACCAACCTCGGCTTCGCAGATGCAGACTTCAACAACGGCTATGACTACGTTAAGAAGATCGGCACCAACGATGCTGGCGTGATCAAGGGTTCCTCTTGGCAGGCAACTCCGGGCGCATATGTCTACAGAAGCGACATCGCAAAGGAAGTCTTCGGCGCTGAGACACCGGCAGATTTCCAGCAGTATGTTAAGGACTGGGATACCTTCACTGCATCCGCAGCAAAGGTTAAGGAGCAGAAGAACATGGCTATGGTCGATACACTCGGCGGCCTGTGGCAGGTTTGGTCCTACAACCGCGCAAGCGCATGGACCGATGCTTCCTACAACCTCGTGATCGACGACTTCTGCAAGAAGTATGCTGATCTCGCAAAGGATTACTATGACAAGGGCTATGTCACCAAGGCAAAGCAGTGGGAGACCTGGGACAAGGCAGTCCAGAACGGCGAGACCATGGGTATCTTCCAGTGCACATGGTGCTTCGGCAGAAACGGTGTCCTGAACGGCCTCGAGGGCAACGGCGAGACTCCGGATGGTGCTGAGACCTGGACTGTTGACGGTCCGTTCGGCTCCAACTGGGCTCTGACTCAGGGTCCTTCCGGCTGGGCATGGGGCGGCTCTTGGCTGGCTCTCTCCCCGAAGGCAAACAGCGGTAAGATCGCTCACGACTTCGTTGAGTACTTCACCATCAATGCTGAGACCATGAGAAAGTATGCTGAGTTCTCCGGCGACTTCGTCAACAGCCCGTCTGCTATGAAGGCGATCGTTGATGCTGGCACCAACAAGAACGCATACCTCGGCGGTCAGGATCAGTTCGCTATCCTGTACGATGCAGCTGCAAACGTCAAGATGGACAACATCACCCGCTATGACTCCGTTCTGAAGGATTACTTCAACCAGAACATCTCCAAGTACGTTGAGGGTACCTTCAGCTCCTCTGATGAGGCAATCGAGGGCTTCAAGAAGGACGTCAAGGCTAACGTTCCGGACCTCGCTGTCAGCTAATCCAGAGACACGGACCGCGGATCCGCAGAAATGTGAATCCTGAAAACATCATAACCGAATATATACCTATTGGGCTTTATGCCCAATAGGTGTATATTTTCCTCCAGCAATGTGATTTTCACTAATTTTTTCTTGAAAGGGTGTGTTGAATGGCTACTGCTGCACAAAGGCGGATCAAATCTGTCAGTTATGCAAAGTACGGCTATATATTTATATTGCCGTTCTTTGTCATATACTTTATCTTTATGATCTATCCGCTGGTCGATACATTCGTTCTCTCATTCAAGGGCAACACCTTGGGACCCGGATCCGTTGCGAGACATGAATCTCTGAACGACTGGGTCGGATGGAGCAACTACAAGAACATCCTGTTTAAGGACGGAACCAATACCGAATACTTCTTTGAATCCCTGAAAAATACCATCATTATCTGGTCCGGTAACTTCCTGCCGCAGATCTCGCTCTCTCTGCTCCTCGCAGTCTGGTTCACCGATCTGCGCGTTAAGATGCCCGGCAAGGGATTTTTCAAGGTCGTTATGTACCTGCCGAATATCATCACCGCAGCTTCCGTTGCAGGTCTGTTCTATATGCTGTTCGGCGGCGAGTACAGCGTTTTCGCTTCGCTGTTCCACCCAAAGAATTCGGCTGAATGGCTCGGTATGGGCGACGTCTGGCGAGCGCGGCTTCTTGTTATGTTTATCCAGATCTGGATGTGGTTCGGCAATACCATGATTATGCTGATGTCCGGTATCCAGGGCATCAATGAGTCGCTCTTTGAGGCTGCCGAAATCGACGGCGCAAATGCGACCCAGACCTTCTGGCGGATTACCTTCCCGCTGCTGAAGACGATCATGGTCTATACGCTGCTGACCTCTATGATCGGCGGTCTTCAGATGTTCGATATCCCGTATATGCTGAACTCCGGCGACGGTGTTATTCCGAGTATCAAAACTGTTGCGTGCTTTATTTATGAGAAATTCCAGGGCGGCGACGTTGAAAAATGTTACGGCTATGCCGGTGCCGCTTCCGTTATCCTGTTCTTTATTACTGCTGTCCTCGGTGCTCTGGTCTTCTATGTCCAGCGCGATAAGGATGCCATCGAAAAGAACAGAAAGCGCAGGGAAGCCATGAAGGAAGCTAAGCGCAGAGCGAAGGGAGGCGGATTCAGCATATGAGCAGAATTAAATATGATTCTGATAAGGGCGGATATCAGACCAAAGTTCTGATTAAATCGACTCTGATCTACATCGTGCTCGTTATTCTGACGATTATCTGTCTGGCTCCGCTGTGGATCCTGTTTGTTCAGGCAACCATGAACAATAAGGAGTCTGTTAACTTCAGCATGATTCCGGGTACGAATTTCTTTAAGAACTATAAAACGCTGACGACAAACACGAATTACAGTTCGTCCTTTATGCCGTGGCGCGGTCTGCGCAACTCTCTGATCGTTGCAGGCAGCTGCGCGGCGCTGACGGTTTTCTTCGCCGGTATGACCGCTTACGGTCTTGTCGTTTACGATTTTAAGCTCAAGAACCCGGCATTCGTCTTTATTATCGCTGTTATGATGATCCCGACTCAGGTCACGACGGTCGGTTTCCTCCACATGATGAGCATGCTCGATATGGAGGGCAGCTACTTACTGCTGATCCTGCCGTCCATGGCACCGCCTGCGATCGTCTTCTTCATGCGACAATACATGCTGTCATCTTTCCCGCTTGACATCATCGAGGCTGCCCGTATCGACGGCTCCAACGAGTTCCGTACATTCCTGACGATTTCGATCCCGATGATGAAGCCGGCGTTCGCTGTGCAGGCAATCTTCGCTTTCATTCAGAAGTGGAACGATTACTACACGCAGAACCTCGTGCTGACTGCCGGCGGCAACAAGAAGATGTATACCATGCCGATCATGGTCCGAAGCGTATCGACGATCAAAAACAGCATCGACCACGGTGCAATCAACTTCGCGATCTTCTTCTCGATTATTCCTGTTGCAATTGTTTATATTCTCCTTTCCAGATTCATCATCGGCGGCGTCGCTGCCGGCGGTGTCAAGGAGTAATCGGCATTACAAAAAGCACAGTGCTTCTTCGGCACTGTGCTTTTTTTCGGAGGATGCTATGGATGAATTTGCTGCTGCACTTGCCGCCGCAGAACGCGATGCCGGCGGAAAGGGCATCGGGACACTCGGCGAAAAAACACTGCATCTCGCCCTCAAATATTATTTTGCGCCCGATCCCGGAACGCATGAGCAGCCGCTCGGCGGGTTTATCGCCGATGCCGTTACGGAGGAGGGTGTCATCGAGGTGCAGACACGGGGGCTCTCTCGCCTGAAGCCGAAGCTGGATGCATTTCTGCCGCTTTCTCCGGTGACGGTCGTGCATCCCGTTGCCGAGGTCAAATGGCTGATGCGCGTCGATGAAAACGGCGAACTGCTCTCAAAACGGAAATCGCCGAAGCATATGTCCGTTTATTCCGCGATGCGCGAGCTCTATACGCTGCGCGGGTATCTGAATGACCCGAATTTTCGCATTGCGGTCTGCGGGGTCGAGCTCGCGGAATATTCCGTTGCCGGAAAACGCGGCAGAAAATATAAGCTCGACCGCGTTCCGCTCACGCTGCGGCAGCTCTGGATGCTGCAATCACCGGAGGATTATGCCGCATTGCTCCCGGAGGGGCTGCCAGAGGAATTTACTGTGCCGGAACTCTGTGAGCTGCTGCATCAGCCGGAAATGCAGGTGCAGTTCTTCCTTTTGATGCTCCGCCGGCTCGGCTGCATCGCCGAATGCGGGAAACGTGCCCGCCTGAAGCTCTGGCACCGCCTTTTACCGGTATGCGGTGCCTCCGGCGGATCATAGTGGGGGCGCTGCCCCCACGCCCCTGCC
>JAIKWY010000029.1 GCA_024684395.1 Oscillospiraceae bacterium | reverse complement strand
CCGGTCGCATCGGCTGCGATGACATCGACCTCGCCGTCAGTTACAGCAGTGCTGCTCTTGATAACGCCGTTTTCAACCACGAAAGTGAAGGTGGATGTTACCTTGTCATAGCCGGTCGGAGCAGCCGTCTCAGTGAGCTCGTAAGTGCCGTCCTTCAGACCAATGATGGTAACGTCATTGCCTGTGAATTCAGCGTCGAACTTGTCGTCCGTGCCCTCTACAGGCTTGCCGCCGAATGTTACGCCGTTAAGCGGCTTTGCAGCCTGCTCGCCAGTTGCAACACTCTTTAATGTGTAAGTTGCTTCGCCGGACTTGATCTCCTCGCCCTCCAGATCACGCTTGCTGACCTGAATGGTGGAAATGTCGTCCTTGACATTGATCTCGGTGCCGTCTGTGCTGCTTGCGATCACTTCAACATCGCCGCTGGTCACAGCCGTGCTGTCGATGATCACGCCGTCCTTGACCTCGAACTTGAATGCAGTCTCAACAACGGTATAGCCGTCCGGAGCAAGCTGCTCCTTGAGCTCATACTTGCCGTCCTTCAAGCCCTTGATCTCGGTCTTGTTGCCGGTAAAGGTGTAGTTCTTGGCTTCCTTGTCGATCAGCTCACCGTTGATCTCAACGCCTACGAATGCGCCCTCAGTCTCAGCTGTGATCGTGTAGGTCACATCGCCGGTAGTGATCTCGTTGCCGCCAAGATCGGTCTTGTTGATCTTGATGGTCTTTACTTCCTTGGTCGGAGCGTCCTTGACAACGATCTTGGTGCCGGTCGCATCAGCTGCGATGACTTCGGTCTCGCCGTCGGTGACTGCGGTGCTCTTGGTGATAATACCGTTTACAACCTTGAAAGTGAAGGTGGATGTTACCTTGTCATAGCCGGTCGGGGCAGCTGTCTCAGTGAGCTCGTAAGTGCCGTCCTTCAGACCAATGATGGTAACGTCATTGCCAGTAAAGTCTGCCGAGAAGACATCATCTGTGCCCTCTACAGGCTTGCCGCCGAATGTTACGCCGTTGAGCGGCTTTGCAGCCTGCTCGTCAGTTGCAACACTCTTTAATGTGTAGGTTGCTTCGCCGGACTTGATCTCCTCGCCCTCCAGATCACGCTTGCTGACCTGAATGGTGGAAATGTCGTCCTTGACGATGATGTTGCCGTTTTCAACGACCACATCACCCTGCGGTCTGGATTCGTAATTCGTGATCATGCCGTCCTCGACGGTGAACGTGAACTCATTTACGAGCGTGTAGCCGTCCGGAGCCACAGTTTCCTTGAGGACATAGGTGCCGGTCGGGAGACCGATGATCTCGTTTACGTTGCCGGTGATCGTGGTAGAGGTTACAGGCTCGCCGCTTGCGGAGGGTGCGATCGGTTCGCCGCTGTTGATCACGACACCGGTCAGGTCGCCCATCTCGCCTTCCTTGACGTAGAGCTTGTATTCTACTCTGTCATCCTTCGGTTCTTCTGCGCCATTGTCCGTAATGATCTTCTTGTTGATCGAGAAGGACTTGACGTTTTCCTTTTCGTTTTTGAGTGTGAACGAAGTGGATTCTGTACCGTCTGCTGTGAGGATCACACCGTTTTTGATGATGATCTCCTCTGCGTTTGCGGGTACATAACCGCTCGGGGTGCTTTCCTCCGTCAGTTCATAGGTACCGTCCATCAGACCGATGAGCTTCTTGGGGTTTGCATCCTTGGTGTTCCAGGTCACGGACTTGCCTTCCTCGAGGGTATCGGCATTGTCGATGAGCTGTACGAGTCTGTTTGCTTCTGCCTTTTTGAAGGTGAGCTTCAGTTCTGCGCCTTCCGTCATGGTCTTGGGATCGTCAACGCCGACAAAGGTCTTGTTGATCTCGATCTGGGAGATGTCATCGGTAACAACGAGCTGGTTGCTGTCCAGACCCATGACCGTTGCGCCGGTGGTCTCGGTGTCCACAAGTGCCACTGCGCCGGAAGCGCTGACGGTGAACTTGAACTTGGATACTACCGTGAAGCCGTTCGGAGCGGTTGTCTCCTCCAGCTCATAGGTACCGGGCTTCAGTCCGGTAAAGGTAGTGGATGCGCCTTCAAATTTTGTGGATGTTGTGCCTGCCGGAAGAGCATCGGTGCCATTGTTGATGACCACGCCCTCCAGCGTCAGATTCTCATCCACGGTGGTGTCTGCGGTAAGTGTGAAGGAAGCGTTGTTGCCGCTGCCGAGCGAAACAGTCTGGTCTTCCGTCTCAGGGATCGTGCTGTTGATCGCCTGCTTGTTGATAACGACCGGTACTGCCTTCTTCACATTGATGAGCTTGATGGTTCTGCCTTCATCAGTGTTCCAGTCCATCAGCTTCCAGTTTGCCGTATCCACAGCGCCGTCCTTGAACAGCGGTGTCTCCAGAGGCTGACGATGTGCTACTTCTGTGATGTAGTACTCACTGGTCAGATCCCACATGTTGTTTTCGTTTTTGTACTTCTTTGCGATGATGATGTCCTTTTCAGGCGTCTGATAGGTGCTGTCCGGTACGCTTGTCTCGATCAGTCTGAAAACAGTGTACTGGGTAGCGTTGCTTCTGATCTGAGCGCCTCTCAGGATCTCACGCTTGAACGAGAAGGATGCGTTCTCAGGATCCCAGCTCCATCCAGCGATGTTTCTGGCGGATGCATCGGAACCGTCCTCGGGGATGGGCGTCGTGTCACTCAGTGTCAGAACGCCGTTGTCGAGCGTGTAGCGCTCCTGGATGAGTGCGATGGTCGCACCCTTCAGCTGGGTCTCGCCGTCTTCCTGTACCTTCTTCACGGTAGCGCCCACAGCGTTTGTAAAGTTGAACTGTGTGCTCAGCTTTTCACTCAGGTTGATCGGTGCATAGAGCTGCTGACCGTTGTAGCTGACTGTGTAGTTCGGGACTTTCTGGATGGTGAACTTGTCGAGCGTGTCACGGCCTTCGAGTTTCAGGGAATTGATCGTCTGGTCCGTATAATTGACCTTGACATTGCCATAACCGTTCAGGGTGGTGGTGCCTTCCATGCTTCCATTAGGCGTGTTTCTCGTGTTGAGAACACCTTTATCCTCCCCGTGGTACAGGGTCGTGGTAGTCGTCCAGAATGCGCCATAGGTAACTTCCAGTCGGAATGTCTTGCCGGGGTCGATCGCAGTTGCTTCATCGACCTTGTCGCCGTCCTTGTTGAACTTCAGTTCAAAGCTCGTGTCACCGATCGGATAACCGCCGTTGACAGGCGTGATCGGTGTGCCGTCGAAGTAGACCTGCGTAGAGGTGTGTGTGTCATCCTTGGTGAAGGTGAACTTTGCTGCTTCCGCTGCATCTACGAGCGTACCGTTTTTGTAGACCTCCGGGTCAGTGTTTTCGTCTACATATTTAAATGTATACTTGTTGCCCTGACCGTCATCGTAGGTATTCTCAAAGAGTGCGTTGGGGGAGTAGGTCGCTTCGCTTTGTACTTCGTTGAAGTTTTTGTCCTTGTATGCCTTGATCGTAACTTCGCCGGTCTTCTCATCCTCAGTCACTTCGATATAATACGTTGTGTCTGTTTTGATGTAACCGAGCGGAGCGGAGATCTCCTTGATGGCATATCTGCCGGGGGTGACTCTCATGTTGTCGGGGTTGTTGCCGGTGGTGCCCTGCGGCAGGGTAGCCTTCGGAGCTTCGGCAACATTGCCGTTTGCATCGACCGGATACAGACCGATCTGTGCGCCTGCCAGATCATTCCGGCTGTCATCGTACTTGTTCAGCTCGATGGTGTAGGAGATGCTGGACTGCAGTTCCTCTGCCTCGGAGTACATGAAGTGCCACTCACCGCCGGTGTTGGAGTAGTAGCCTGCTGTGGCGATCCAACCGGAGGAGGTCTGTGTGGACTCGATGATAGAATCGGGATCCGGGTTGAGGAATACACCGGCTGTTCTTTCGAGCCATGCACGGTCAACAGAGTTCAGGTTCCAGATGAAGGATCTGGTCAGCCACTCGCAGCCGGTACGTCCGGGCTCTCCGGTTTTTGCGGAGGTGTCCACGGGGCTGTACTCGTCGAGAGAGCCGTCAGCGTTGTAGAAGTTGACGTCGAACTGGCTGATCTTGACCTCCTTGGTCTCGTCGAAGTTCCAGACGATCGTCTGTCCTCTGCGCATGTTGACAGTGAGCTTTGCTCTGCCTGCCAGTGCGTCTGCGATCTTGTCGGCGTCTACATAGATCACCGCATCTGCCGGATAATCCTGTACATTCAGGAAATAGCCGGTGTCGCCCATATCAACGGGGAACGCATTTGCCGGATGCTCCTTGAGTGTGTTGGATTTCTCGGAGAAATAGGCGATCATCGGATTAATGACGTTGTTCGTGCAGTCATCCGGAGAGATGTATGCAAATTTGATAAAATCTCTTGCAGCAGCCAGACGCTCCGCTGTATCTGTGTGCAGCGTCAGATCGCTGGTTGATGTGGAAATGAAGATCTTGCCGTCGTTTCCGGATACAGGCGGGTCAAAGCCGTCGCCGAGCGGATTGCCGTCGTCGTCAAAGAGCGGTCCGTACTTATAGATCGTCTTGTCCTTTACGACGGGCTGTGTTGCCGGATCAGTGACTTCACCGGTAAAACCGAAGTTGATGAAGTTGCTGATGTAGAAATCGCCGGCGAAATTGCCTTCGCCGCTCAGATCCGGAGAGATATCACTGCCGCAGTTGTTGTGGTAGTAATTCACAGCGGCGTTGGTCTCTGCATGATCCTGCTTGTGGAAGCGATCCGCAACGATACCGAAGTTGACTGCATTACCGAGCACGTTCTTGAAATTCACGTCATTGGAGAGCTCCGTTTCAGAGATCGCAAACTTGCTTATAACGGTCGTGATGCCGTTTTCGGTATTGGAGTCTGTCTTGTTGTCGGTCACCTTGGCGACCTTGTAGCCGTCAGCAGCAGTCATGCTTCTGCTCGCAGCCACTGCCTTGGCGATGTCTGCTTCTGTCTCTCCTGCCGTTGCTCTGTAGAGGTACGGCGTATATACCTCATTACCGGTCAGATACTCATCTACGGTACCGCCGTCACGGTTGTACCAGGTGGTCTGCTGTCCGTCCACGGTCTGAAGATCATACGTCTTGGTGCCGGTCACCTTCTGAACATTGTAGTTCTTGGTGTCACCGGAGCTGTGCTTGACCTGTGTTACCAGATACAGATCGTCTGTTGACACTCCATCGTCTACGGTCAGCTCGATGGAGTAAGTGGGGATCGTCTTGAAGATGTTCAGCGTGGCGGAAAAGTCGTCGTTGGCTGAAAGTGATGCGTTCTTCGTCGATGCCATGAACGCATAGCCGGGAACGTCTCTGCTGATGCCGTCCTCCTTCTGCGGTTCACCGTCCGGTTTCAGAAGATCGGCATACTCGTCCAGCTCACGTCCATACGGATCCACATACAGTCCCGCTCTTGCAATGTAGTAGTTCGGGGCTGTCGTGCTGTCGCTCCATGTGCTGAACGGGACCGGCTCCGCACCTTCGGCGAGCTTGCCGTCGTTCTCGTAGGTGTAGAACTTGTCGAACACATACGGTGCGCTGGACTTGGACAGGTCCGCTTTTGTCAGGCTCCAGCCGACGGGCACTTCCTCAGTGCCTTTCTGCTCCATGAGCCGGACAAGGATGTAATAGGCGTTTCCGTCGTAGTAGATCTGTGACGGCGATGTACCATCATGATCATACAGGTTGAGCTCCACGTTGTAGCTTGAAGCAGCCATGGTCTTCAATGTAAACCCGCTTGGGAACATGAAGCTCGCTGTCATGGCGAATGCTGAGACGCCGCTCAGTATTCGCCGGATGATCGGCTTTTTCATACCTTATCCCTTCTCTCATTATTTTTTTGTGCATATCCTGACCCCCTATATCCCCATGTAGAATGCCCGGATATATACATTATTATTATAACATGAATTTTGTGTAAAATCAAGGTTAAATTCCATGATTACGTCTATAGCAAATTGAGAATAAGTTGTCCGGAATTTGGGCAGACTGCACAGTTAAACGTTTAATTACATAATAATATCGACGAAAGTCGCCTATCTTTGAGAGCTGGAGTATCATTTCTTAACATACAGAAAAGGAAGGAAAATGTCTGCCGTTTTGTGCGTGGATATAAATAATTATTATAGATAGTTAAACGATCACGGTGCTGGGGGCGGGGTATTTGCAGGGACTCCCCGCTTGACAAATCTGTAACAATGTGGTATACTGTAAATGTATCCTGCCGCCCGAACGCAGTTTTGGCGAAAGCATACCGTTTCATACAAACATGACGGCAGTGCTGTATCTTTTTGGGGATGCGGCACTGCTTTTTGATCAATGGTTGTTTCTTTCCCGCCGAAGGCGGGAAAGAAACAAAAAAGAAGCGCAGAATAGGACATTTTTCAGGAGGAGCTATGGAAACCAGAGTCGCCATCATCGGCATCATCGTTGAAAATCCCGAGCAGGTCGGCAAGCTCAATGCCATCCTGCACGAATACAGCCAGTATATCATCGGTCGGATGGGCATTCCCTATCACGAGCGCAATATCAGCATCATCAGCGTGGCAGTCGATGCCCCGCAGGACATCATCAGCACCATGTCCGGCAAGATCGGACGTCTGGAGGGCATTTCCGCCAAGGCGACCTATTCCCGCATTTCCAGGGCGGATGCCTCATGAAGCGCACCGGGCTGCATCCCCTGTGGGCGGTCGTTCTTGTGCTTCTGCCGGTGCTGATCGGGCTGGCGGCGCTCTGCATCGGGCGCATCTCCTACCCGCTGCCGGACATCTGGAGCGTGCTCGCCGCCAAGCTCACCGGCGCCGAAGCCGATAAGCAGCTGACCATCGTCATCTGCAACATCCGGCTGCCCCGTGTGCTGCTGGCGATGCTGGTCGGAGCGGGGCTATCCGTTGCCGGCTGCGCCTTTCAGAGCCTGTTTGCAAATCCCCTCGCTACGCCGGATACGCTCGGCGTAGCATCCGGGACATCCTTCGGCGCAGCATTGGCGCTCCTCATGGGGATGGGACTCTTAGGCGTGCAGGGCATTGCATTTGCCTTCGGCATCCTCGCCGTCGTACTGACATGGCTCACCTCGGCGGGCAGCGGAAAAGGCCTTGGCTCCGTCGTTTTGGGCGGTATCATGATCGGCTCGCTGTTCTCGTCCCTGGTATCGCTGGTAAAATTTACCGCCGACACCGAGACACAGCTTCCCGCCATCACCTACTGGCTCATGGGCAGCCTTTCGGGCGCCGGCTATGAGCCCCTGAAATGGGGTGCGCCGTGCATCATTGGCGGCATTCTGGTGCTGTTTTTGCTCCGCTGGCAGCTGAACATCCTCCCGCTCGGCGAGGATGAAGCCCGCTCCCTCGGCACGAATCTCACGGCATTGCGTGCTGTGACGGTCATCTGTGCCACGGCGGTGACGGCTTCGAGCGTCGCCATGTGCGGGCAGGTCGGCTGGGTCGGACTGCTCATCCCGCACATCTGCCGGATGGCGTTCGGCAACGATCACCGGGTGCTCATCCCGGCGAGTATCAGCCTGGGTGCGGCGTTTCTGGTCATTGTGGACACGATCGCCCGCAGTGTTTCGGCGGCGGAGATCCCGATCTCCGTCCTGACGGCGATCATCGGCGCACCGTTCTTCATCGTGCTGATGCGCAGAAGCGGGGGGTGGCGGCTATGACTTTGGAGATCCGAGAGGGCTGCTTCGGCTATGGCGGGCAGCAGGTGCTCGACCATGTTAGCCTGACCGCAGGAGCCGGCGACCTCATCGCCGTCCTCGGTCCGAACGGCGCCGGAAAAACGACCATGCTGCGCTGTATGCTGGGCTTTCTGCACTGGCAGTCGGGCGACAGTTTCCTCGATGGGCGCTCCGTCCGCAGCATCCCCGCACGGGAGCTCTGGCGCAGCATCGCCTATGTTCCGCAGGCTCGGAGCTTCACCTCGGCAGCGACCGCAGAGCAGGCCGTGCTCCTCGGCAGAAATGCCCATATCGGGCTGTTTTCGCAGCCGAAGAAGAAGGATATAGAGCTTGTGCATGAGCTGCTGGATAGGCTGCATATCAGCCATCTGGCGCAGAAAAGCTGTGCCGGGATCAGCGGCGGTGAATTGCAGATGGTGCTCATCGCCAGAGCGCTGGCCGCCGAGCCGAAGATCCTCGTCCTCGATGAGCCGGAGTCGAACCTCGACTTCCGCAACCAGCTCATCGTCCTCGAGACCATGACCGACCTGACAAGGCAGGGAATGACGGTCATCTTCAACACGCACTACCCCGATCATGCGCTGCGCAGGGCAAATAAGGCACTTCTGCTGCATAAAGGCGGACAGGCGCAGTTCGGCGAGACGCACAGCATCGTGACCGAGGAGCACATCCGGAATGCCTTTCAGGTGCGGACGGTCATCGGCGAGATCGAGACGGACGAGCGCATCTACCGGAGCATCCTGCCGCTCGACTTGGCGGCGGAAAGTGCCGAAATAGCGCCGGATACGCACCGCATCGCCACTGTTTCCATGATCCTGCAGGACGGCGGACAGGCGATGCAGATCAATGAGATCCTGCACGAATACAGCCAATATCTGGTAGGTCGGATGGGTCTGCCCTACCGCAAGGCGGGCGTCCACATCATCAACGTCACCCTCGACGCCCCGCAGTCTGAGATACTCGCTTTGACCGAAAAGCTCGGAAAACTGCCGGGATGCAGCGTCAAGGCGACCTACGCCTTTGTCGGCTTTCAGCCGACTTAGGGAGGGCTCCTCGCCCTCCCTAAACCCTCCTCGGCAGGAGGCTGAGCCTCCTGCACCTGCATCATTTTTATACTACCATAACATAAAATAACCCAAAACCTGCGGGTGCAGGGCTGCGCCGACCTTTGCCGAAGGCATTGGGAGGCACCTGCCAGCGCGGGCTCCGCGCCCTGCCGAGGGGTTGAGGGGGCGAGCAGCCCCCCTAAGCGGTCGGAACGACCGCAAAATAGCTATGCAAGGAGAATGATTATGCTGAAAATAGCAATTTACGGCAAGGGCGGCATCGGGAAATCGACCACCATTTCCAATATGGCAGCCGCTATGACAGAGATGGGTCTGCGGGTGATGCAGGTCGGCTGCGACCCGAAGGCGGACTCGACTGCGGCGCTGCATCCGGGCGTGAAGCTGACGACCGTTCTCGACCTCGTGCGCCAGAAAAAGGACGATTTCACCATCGACGAGATGGTCTGTCCGGGCTTCGGCGGCGTGGTCTGCGTAGAGGCAGGCGGTCCGACACCGGGCATGGGCTGTGCGGGGCGCGGCATCATCACGGCGCTCGAAAAGCTCGCAAGCAAGGGCGTTTACGACAAGTATCAGCCGGATGTGGTCATCTATGACGTGCTCGGTGACGTGGTCTGCGGGGGCTTTACCATGCCGATGCGCGACGGCTATGCCGACCAGGTCTTCATCGTCACATCGGGCGAAAATATGTCCATCTATGCGGCGGCGAACATCGCCCTCGCCGTGCAGAATTTCAAGGACAGGGGCTATGCGCAGCTCGGCGGCATCATCCTGAACCGACGGAATGTGCGCAATGAGGACGAAAAAGTCGCCGAGCTCTGTAACGACATCGGGAGCCGCATCGTCGGTACCCTCAGCCGGAGCGAGACTGTGCAGGATGCCGAAGAACTGGGCAAAACCGTCATGGAGGCGTTCCCGGATTCGGAGATGGCAAGCGAGTACCGCACCCTCGCACGTCAGGTGCTTGCCGCCTGCGGAAAGGAGCCGGTATGCTGAAGCGCATGGGCGGCGAGGTCGATGCCACGGGCGCTGTGGTGCCGATCAAAAACGCCGATTTTCCGGCGCCTTTCAAGTCCGAGCTCGAGTATTCCTGCTCCGCCCGTGGCACCTGGAACATCGTACATACGGGCTTTCTCGTGCCGGAGGCGCATGAGATCTTCGCCTGTGCGGCGGGATGCCTGCGGGGCGTTGTTCTGACCGCCGCCGAGATGAACGCACAGGACCGCTTCTCGACCATCGAGATCCGTGAAAACAACGTATTAGAGGGCGATATGGAGGATCTGCTCATCGAGGGCGTGACCGACATCCTCAACAAGCTCCCCTACAAGCCCCGGGCAGTACTGCTCTATACGAGCTGTATACACCACTTCATCGGGTGCGATCTGCCGCTCTGCTATGCACGGCTGCGGGAGCGTTTCCCGGATATTGACTTCACCGACTGCTACATGAATCCCATCATGCGCAAGAGCGGTCTGACGCCCGATCAGCTCATGCGGCGGGGGCTGTATGCATTGCTGAAACAACGTGATATAGACGATTCACATATCAACATCATTGGCAATAATATTGCTACCGATAAGGATTCTGAATTGATACAGATGCTGGAGCAGGCAGGGTATACCATCACGGAAATTCATGATTGTCATAACTATGACGCATACCAACAGATGGCATCCGCAGCTTTCAACATTTGTTATAATCCTGTGGGAAAAGCGGGCGGCGAGGAGCTTGAAAAGCGGCTCGGACAGAAACTGCTGTACCTGCCGCTGAGCTATCAGCCGGCGGAGATCCTTGGCACCTATGAGAAGATGACAAAAATACTCGGCATGGAAATGCCCGATCTTTCGGCGAAAACAGATGCCCTCACGGCGGCGCTCAGCCATGCGAAGGAGGTCATCGGGGAGACGCCCATCACCATCGACTATACTGCTACCATGCGGCCGCTGAGCCTTGCGAGGGCGCTGCTGGAGCATGGCTTCAACGTGACGGCGCTCTATATCGACAGCTTTTCCGGCGAGGAAAAGGGCGATCTTGCGTGGTTACAGGCGCATTTCCCGGAGCTCCCGGTCTATGCGACCGTGCAGGTGAAGATGCGTGTCCTGCCGAGGGAGACATGCGAAAAAACGCTTGCCATCGGGCAAAAGGCGGCGTATTTCACGGGGACGCCGTATTTTGTGAACATCGTGGAATGCGGCGGATATTACGGTTTTTCGGGCTTTTGCAAGCTGCTTGCGCTCATGGAGGACGCCTTCCTGCATGAGAAGGATACCCGGAAGCTCATTCAGATCAAGGGATTGGGGTGTGGCTGCGTATGAGACAGACGGCAAGGATCATTTCGACCTACACGGCGGACGTATCCGGCGTAAATTCGGCACTTTTCGAGCTTGGCGGCATGACCGTCATGCACGATGCGTCCGGCTGCAACTCCACCTACAACACCCACGACGAGCCCCGCTGGTACGACCATGACAGCCTCGTGTTCCTCTCGGGCATCTCCGAAATGGAAGCCATCATGGGCGATGACGAGAAGCTCATCTCGGACATCGTATCGGCAGCGGAGCAGCTGAAACCGCGATTTATCGCCGTTGCCGGGACGCCCATCCCCATGATGATCGGGACGGACTTCAAGGCTGTGGCATCGGTTGTGGAAAAAAGGACGGGCATCCCGGCGTTTGGCTTTGCGACCAACGGGATGCATACCTATGTGGAGGGCGCTTCGATGGCGCTGGCGGGCATCGCAGACAGGTTCGTGACCGAGAAAATGCCCAGAACAGCGGACATTTCTGTGAATCTGCTCGGTGTGACGCCGCTTGATTTTTCTGTCAACAGGAGTGCGGCGCATCTGCGGACGGTTCTGGAAAAATACGGCATATCGACCGTTTCCAACTGGGCGATGGGCGATGACCTCGACACACTGATGCAGGCTTCGGCGGCGCATGTGAACCTCGTCGTATCCGGCGCAGGCATGGGCGCTGCGAAGGTGCTGCGGGAGCGGTTCGGCATCCCGTATGTCATCGGCAGACCCTACGGTGACTGGACGGAGACGCTTGTCAATAGCATCCGGTTAGCGCCGAAAACAGGGGATAATCTGAGCCCGCAGACGGATCGTGCGAATACCTCGGCGGTCATCATCGGCGAGGCTGTTTCGGCTGTGAGCCTTGCGAATGCGCTGAAGGTCGAGACAGGCATCGCTTTCCGGGCGATCTCGGCGACGGAGGCACGGAAGATCATGTTCGGCACGTCCGACTGTATCGCACGGGATGAGGACGAGCTTCTGCCGCTGCTGGAGGGTGCCAAGTACATCATCGCAGACCCGCTCTATCAGCCCATCTGCCCGAAGTCGGCGCGGTTCATCCGGCTGCCGCATGAGGGCTTCTCCGGGCGCATCTTCCGTGACGAGATCCCTGATATGACGGAGGATATTTCCTATATCACACGGCAGCTTGTCTGAAACAAGGAGTGATACATCATGAAAACCGAAACCAGAACCAAAAGCAAAAAGCCCCTTGTGATCGTGCTGATCGTTCTGCTGGTGCTGCTGGGTGCCGGCGTTTGGTATTTCCAGTTCGGTGATGGCTATCTGTTGACCATCCCGCTCCGGCCGGGCTATACGAAGATCGCGGATAACATCTATGTCAACAAGGATTATGCCGGCGACCGGAATGAGATCATCGCCATTGTGAATGAAGCAAAAGCCCGTGATACGGCATTTTTCGGTGAGCTGAAAGGGCTCGACAACTGGACCCTGATCGTGCATGATGACCCTAAGCTGATCAGCAAGGTAGGGGATAAGACCACGCAAACGCTGTTCTTTCCGAAGAAGGAGTATACCGGCATTTTGCAGGAGTACCTGAATGTGGATATTGTGGCGCATGAGATGACCCATGCCGAGCTGCATTCGCATTTCCGCAGTGCCACGACGCAGAAGAGGATGCCGACCTGGTTTGACGAGGGCGTGGCAACGCAGAACGACTACCGGGAGCAGTACAGTGCTGAGAATTGGGCAGAGCAGACCGACAACGGCAAGAATGCCACTCCGCTGGAGGACATGGATACGCCGAAGGAATTCTATGCCGGAGAGGCAGAGGATCGCCGGTTCCGGTATCTGTGTGCAAAGCATGAGATCGCCAAATGGCTCGAAACACATACCGTGCAGGAGTTGCTGGCACTGGCGGACAAGGTGGATGCCGGGGAGGATTTTTATACCCTCTATGCGCAATAATCTCTGATATATCGCAGTACTTACTGCTATATATAACCTGCGGGTGCAGGGCCGCATGGTCCTGCCGAGGAGGGTTTAGGGAGGGCGAGCAGCCCTCCCTGAGTCGGCGTAAGCCGACAAAAACTCCGCCGCAAATACTACAAACGCACGTAATATCGTGCAGAAAGAAGGTTCTATCTATGAGAAACTGGAAGAAGCTTGCAGCGGTGCTGCTGAGCGGTGCGATGCTTGCCGTGACGGGCGGTTGTGCGGGTGGTACATCTTCAAGTACTGCTGAGCCGGTGCCGCAGACGGAGGCGGAGACAGCCGAGGCAGCCGCAGACACCGAAGCGATGACTGAGGAGGATGCGACGGCTGCGGCGGAGTCTGACGGTGAGACCATCACAGTGACTGACCACCTTGGCAATGTTGTCGAAGTGCCGAAGGAGATCGACCGGATCGTGGTCGGGAATATTTACCCGCTGCCGTCGGTGCTGACGATCTTCTTTGACTCGGGCGAAAAGATCGTAGGCATGGCGGATGTGTCCATGAAGGCGGCGCAGAACGGCCTGCTCGGGGAACTGTATCCCGAGGTGCTGGATGCGGAGACCGGCTTCATTTCGGGCACGGAGATCAATGTGGAGGAAGTTGTCAAGCTCGATCCCGATGTCGTTTTCTACGGCACAGAAGCCCCGCAGATCGGCGAACAGCTCACGGCTGCGGGCATCCCGGCGGTGGCTGTATCTGCATCGAAATGGGAATACGACACGATCGAGACGCTGAACCAGTGGCTTGACCTGCTCGGGGAGATGTTCCCGGAGAATGCCAAGGCGGACATCTGCCGGAACTACTCCACCGAGAAGTACAACATGGTGCAGGAGCGTGTGAAGGACATCCCGGAGGAGGAGCGGGAGCGTGCGTTCTTCCTGTTCCAGTACAGTGAGGAAAATATTACCACATCCGGCAAGCTGTTCTTCGGACAGTGGTGGGCGGATGCCATCGGCTGCAAGAATGTGGGCGAGGAGCTGGCGACGGACAATTCCACGGCGGTGAACATGGAGCAGATCTATGCATGGGATCCGAGCCTTGTCTTCATCACGAATTTCAACGCAGCACAGCCGGATACGCTCTATAACAACGAGGTCGGCACGTATGACTGGAGTGCTGTGAAGGCGGTCGAGGACAAGCGGGTCTACAAGATGCCGCTGGGCATGTACCGGAGTTATACGCCGGGTATTGACACGCCGATCACGCTGATGTGGCTGGCGAAGACGGCTTATCCGGAGAAGTTCGAGGACATCGACATCACGGCGGAGACGAAGGCTTACTACAAGGAGGTCTTCGGCGTGGATCTGACGGATGAACAGGCAAACAGCATTTTTGCGCCGGTTTCGGAGGCTGCGGCTTTTTAAGGTGAAGCCAGGACGATTTTTTTGATCAAACTTTTTTTCTCCAAAAAAAGTTTGCGAGGTTCCAAGGGGCAGCGCCCCTTGGTCGCCGTCCGCAGACGGCGAAATACCTCTTGCCGGAGGGCGCTCCGCAAGGGGTGAATTTTCAAAACAGTCCGGTGGACTGTTTTGAAAAGAGGGGACGCCCTGCAAGAGAGGGCGTCCCCTTTTTGGCTTTATATAGGTTTTTCCTTGCCGACTTTAGGAGGCAATAGGGGCGATCGACATGATGAGCCACCCGGAGGACGATTGGTCTTCCGGGTGGCTGTTTTTTATGGATAGATCAAAATGATACATAGGTCGTTAGAGGTACACTTTCCACTATATGCTACATTAGCTCTTGCTTTTCGGTCTCGTCATAGGAAACGGAGCTGACACGGATGGGGCTATCGGCTGGGTCGGTGGAAGGTGTTTTGTCTAAGGATACGCTTTGCTTTGCGCCGCATTTCTGGCAGAATACAGCGTCGTCCGGGAGTTGGTGACCGCATTTGATACAATACATAGTGTTCCCTCCTTTGGTTCTTCACAACTTTTCCACAGGGTTTATAACCTTGTGGAATTTATCTTATTTTAACAAAAAAAAAAAAACGGACATGAAATTTGTATGAATTTTGTGTAAATTGTGCTTTGGCGGGAGGTCGTTTGTCGCCGCTGAGCGGCGAGGATAGGCATCTTCGGAATCGGGGTAGGGGACGCTCTCTCTTGCAGAGCGTCCCCTCTTTCAAAAACAGTCCACCGGACTGTTTTTGAAATTCACCCCTTGCAGAGCGCCTTCGTTTGGGGTACGAGGGGATTTCGCCGTCTGCGGACGGCGACCAAGGGACGCTGTCCCTTGGATCCCTGCAAACTTTTTTTGCGGAAAAAAAGTTTGATCAAAAAAACGAGGTTGGGGGACTGTGCGGGAAATGAGATCGGGTTCTGTGGGAGAAATTTTTTTCATTTCTCAAAAATTTGCCCTCGGGTGTGCAAAAATCGGGGGGTTTTGCCCCCCTTATGAAAGGGGGTGCGGGCTTGAAGAAAGATGAAAAGGAGCTTGTGCTCGAAGGGCTCGAAAAACTCGCATTCGGGAAGGTCAATGATGCGGTCCGGCTCGTGTTTGCGGAGGAGGTACCGTCCCCCGCTGTGCTGGCAAGAATGAACCTCTTCAACGTGGCATCCATCAGCAGGGATAAGGGCGGCGTTGAGGTCAAATTCTTCGACAGGCAGCGGGCTTTGGAACGGCTCTATGACTACGCGACGGCCGGTCAGAACGGCGAGGCTGCCGAGGATCTGCTCCGGGCGCTCTCAGGAGGCGATGAAGATGCAGATCAGTAGCTTTTCACCGAAACAGCAGATCTGTCTGCGGTGGTGGGCTCGGCCTGCCTACCGGGACAAAGATGCCATCATCTGCGACGGGGCGGTGCGCAGCGGTAAGACGGTCGCAATGGCGCTCGGCTTCTGCCTATGGGCGACGATCTGCTACAACGGGACGGCGTTTGCGCTCTGCGGTAAGACCATCACAGCACTCGAACGGAATGTTGTCCGGGTGGTGATGCCGGTGCTCGAACAGGCGGGGTTCTCGGTCAAGGAGCTGCGGAGCCGGCATTGTCTGGAAATTTCGGCATTCGGGCACTGCAACACGTTCTATCTGTTCGGTGGCAAGGATGAGGGGTCATCCTCGCTCATTCAGGGGCTGACCTTAGCGGGGGTGCTGTTTGACGAGGTGGCGCTGATGCCTCGTTCCTTTGTGGAGCAGGCGGCGGCTCGCTGTTCGGAGGCGGGGGCGAAGCTCTGGTTCGGGTGTAATCCGGAGCATCCGTATCACTGGTTCTACCGGGAGTGGATCCTGAAGGCGGAGGAGAAAAGGGCGTTATATCTGCATTTTACGATGGAGGATAATCCGTCCTTATCCGAGGAGGTACGGGAGCGCTACCGGCGGATGTATGCGGGGGTGTTCTATGATCGGTTCGTACTGGGGAAGTGGACGGTCTCGGAGGGGCTGGTCTATCCGATGTTCAGCAGCGGGCGGCATGTGATCTCTGAACTCCCGGAAAAGTGCGAGCGGTACGTCATTTCGTGCGATTACGGCACGGTGAATCCGACCTCGATGGGGCTCTGGGGGCTGAAAGACGGGGTGTGGTACCGGCTGCGGGAGTACTACTATGATGCTCGGAAAGAGGGCGTGATGCGGACGGATGAGCAGCATTATGCGGGGCTTGAACGGTTGGCGGGGAGCTTGCCGGTGGAGTGCGTGGTGGTGGATCCGTCGGCGGCGAGCTTTATCGCATGTATCATCAGCCATCGGAAATACCGTGTCATCCGGGCGAAAAATGACGTGCTTTCGGGGATCCGGCTGGTGAGCGATGCGCTGGTGCAGGAGCGGCTGCGGTTTGCATCTTCGTGTGAGGACTGCATCCGGGAGTTCGGGCAGTATTGCTGGAACGAGAATGCCGCCGGGGATGTGCCCCGGAAGGAGCATGACCATGCAATGGATGATGTGCGGTATTTCGTCAGCTCGGTGCTGCATGGGCGGAAAGAAGCGGATTTTGCGGTGATGAGTGTGGGGCGGTGAGGTGATGGGTGCGCAGAGGGGAAGGCGGTTTGTCGCCGCTGAGCGGCGAGGAAAGGCTTGCTTGGAGGGAGAGGTAGGGGACGCTCTCTCTTGCAGAGCGTCCCCTCTTTCAAAAACAGTCCACTGGACTGTT
>JAIKWY010000194.1 GCA_024684395.1 Oscillospiraceae bacterium | reverse complement strand
CTGCCGGTACTGCCTGTCTCGATCGAACGGCTCCCGACGGATGATCAGCCGGTGCAGCCTGCCGAACCGGAGGGCAGGGTAGCACTGATCTCACGCCGTGTCAACTATGCATGGGGCTATGACGACTACGGCTTGTTTGTGGATACAGCGGGGTATGTCTATCCGTTCGACTTCCGGGAACAGTACGGCGGTCTGGTCGGCAAGAGCGAGCTCCCGGGGAAGCTGGATCTGCTGCGGCAATGGAGCGCTCCGGTAGCGCATATAGATCCGGCGGATGTGCAGGCATTCGTCGAAAGCGCCCAGAAGATCCGCAACCGTGACAGCTATCAGTCGGAATCCAGAATGTGCGACTACGGTGAGCGGCAGCTCATTTTCTGCGATCCGGAGACCGGTGAACAGCTGATGCTTGCCGAATGGGGCGACTGGGACAAATCGCTCACCGATCCGAATGCGCCGGCTGCGATCCTAAAAGGGAAGGCGATCATGGAAGCGGTCAGCAGCGTGAACGGCGCCGGTCCGGAGCTGCGCCTGTACACGCCGGAGGATGTGCCGTTCCTGGAGCTGCCGAATACTACGCATGTGAGCGGGCGGTATTATCTCAGCTTTTCTTCGCAGCTACAACTCCTGTCTGATGAGACGGGCATCCCGCTTGCTCAGCTCACCGAAGGGATGAATGACCATCTGCTCGATAGCTATGCGTTCTTTGTGGATCTGGAAGCATCCGGCACGCCGACCGCCATCCTCTGCCGTGACGGGGAGATCACGATCCTCATGGAGGGCGAGACTGAGCCGCACTGCATCGTGGCAGCGTTCCCGAAGGGATCCTCAACGATCAGGGGCGAATGTCACGATATGGAGGGCAGAACGTGGACGCCCTATGAAAAAGGCGACCCGAACCATGACCCGGAGGTCTATAAAGGGCTGTCTTACGGCGTTTCCAACGACCGGATGCAGGATGTCTGGGAGGAGTGCGGGCTGAACGGCTTGAAGGGCATCTGCGTGCAGACCTCGGAGGAGTACGAGCATTTCCTTGCCTCGTGCCAAGCCCATGATCTGATGGAAGACGGGAGCGATGTGCGCTCTCTCATCGAAGCGGAGGCTGCGCCCGGGTTCAGCGAGTATGTCCTGCTTGTGCGCATCACACGGCGTGACGAGGGGATGCACTTCGGCTGGGAGCCGCTCACCATCTCGGATCGCTATCTCTCGATGGGGCTTGTCAGCGACCCGCCCCGAAATCAGGATTGGTCGGGACCGTTCACAGACGGCGTCATCGCATGGATCTGGCTGCCACGCCATTACCTGATGCCCGATATGGGTTACAATATTTGGTAAAACGAACGCCGGGAGATCATCCCGGCGTTCTGTTGTATTGAAAAACTCTCTATTTCTATACTCCGGATGTGTGAAATCGCTTGCATTCTGTGTGGATGTATGGTATTACCAAACCAATTTCACACTGAGTACCACCGTGTCACACTGAGTAACACAAAAATTCCGATTCCACGGGGCCTTTTGATGGTGGAAAGCTCGAAAACGGCGTATCAGCGCAGTTCTGAAAATTTAAGGATTTTGAAGATTTTTGGTAGAAACTCGGTAGAAACCCAACGTCATAAAAGTTGGTAGAAACTTGGTAGATACCGAAAACAACCCTAAAACGGTAGAAAGCCTGTTGACAAAGCAAACTGAATAATGGACAATAGCGGACGGTGCTTCATTACAGAACGGCGATGCCAACATCGGCGGCAACATCAATATCAACGGCGGCAAGGTGACAGTCGATTCCACCGATGACGGGCTGCACTGCGGTGATACGCTGACTGTCAACGGCGGTGAGCTCACAGTCGCCACCGCAGATGATGCCTTCCACAGCGACCAGTATCTGTATATCAAGGGCGGCAAGCTGCTTGTGACGGATTCCTATGAGGGCATTGAGGCGATGCAGATCTATGTCATTGACGGCGACCTGACGATCTATGCCTATGATGATGCACTCAACTCCGGGCAGAAGGATGCACAGAAGACCGTCCATGTCGGCAATGACAACTGCATCCTCCAGATCGACAGCGGCACGATCCATGCCTATGTGACCAACAATGCCGAGGGCGATACCATCGACTCCAACGGCAAGATCATCATCAACGGCGGTTTTGTCTATGCAGAGGGTTCCGTAGACGGTCCCGATTCTGCGATGGATTCTGACGGCGAGATGATCGTCAACGGCGGTACCCTCGTGGCGATCGGCGGTCTCGGACTTGGCGAGATGCCGGTGGACAGCTCCAAGCAGTGCTGTCTCTACTGGGGCAACCGTTCCAACAAGTACCAGAGCGGCAGCGTCATCAAGCTGCTCGATGCAAGCGGTACCGAGCTGCTGTCCTACACGTCGGCACAGGCGTTCCAGAGCGCCATCATCAGCTCGGCGGATGTCAAGACCGGGAACCACTACCAGCTCACGGTGGACGGTCAGACTGTGGCAGAGTTTGATGTGCAGTCAGCACTGACCAAGCAGGGCGATCAGGGCTCCTTCGTCTTCTAAAAATGCATATAAAAATGGAGAAGCAGCGGCAAACTGCTTCTCCATTTGTTTCTGTTTGGGAACCTGAAACGCTGAGTGGTTCATCCTGATGCAGGACAGGCGCATCATTTGGAATGCTTGTTTTTCAGCGCACGGTTCAGTTCATCTGCATCATTTTTAGAAGATAGATATGCTACAGTGTAGGTAAACGCATAGACCGCCGCTGTGGAGACAGCCATGTGCAGGATCCCCTGGATATTGAAGCCGATCCACCCGAACAGGCAACCGAACACGCACATGATCCCGCACAGCACCAGATAATGCAGTGTCATCCATCCGATAACTGCCGCCTTTGACCGTGTTTCAGTCGGATAGAAGATTATCGCCAGTACTGTTACAACGGCAGTGATGAGCCCGCAGCAAGGGATGCCGATCAGCGTCTGGAGATAGATCCCGGCATCGCCGTTCAGCAGCAAAATAACGATGAATACGATCACGATGCCGGTCGTGATATACGTAAAAAACTTGATGATCTCGGAAATATACTTCATGTTTTCACCTCTCTGCAATTCCCAGCTTCCGCTTCAATTCGGGCACATACTGGCGTGAAATGACCAGCTTCTCGCCGTTTTTCATCGTTGCCTGCAAGCGTGATCCGATCATCGGGGATACCCGTTCGATCTGAGACACATTGACGATGACGGACTTGGAGATACGCTGAAGATCTGTCCGCTGACAGCGCTCCTCGATCTCATACAGCTTCTCCTTGACCTCAAAGACCTCTTTCTCGCAATAGGCAAACACCTTGTTGTCCACCGACTCGAAATAGAAGATCTCCTTCGGCGAGAGCTGCTTCATCGCACCCTCCTGATAGCCTGTGATGCGGAGCTTGTCGGCTTTCAGGAGGTGGATGAGGTGCATCACATCCTCGTCAAGCTCTTGACAGCGGATGATGATCTCGTCCTCTTCGCCGTCCTTTGGCGTTTCAATGATGATTTTCAAGCGATCACCTGTCTTTCTGTCGGGTCAGCACGGTCGCTGCTGCGCCGATCAATGTAAACAATACGCCGAAGCCTAAAACGATCATAACACAGTTCGCAGACGAGACGGCATTTCCGAATGCAGAAAACTCAACGCCCATGACCGTTCGCATCGTTTCCGTCATCTGTGCCGGGGCATCTGCAAATATCACATCGGTAATGGAGCGTGTCATGATGTCACGGAACATGACGGTTCCGTAGATGACCGGCGTGCAGCTGATGATGTCCATAAGTCCGCCGGACAGATTCCCGACCGGCATATAGATGCCGCCGAGAAAGCCGATCAGCGTCCCGATGACCGTGCCCATCCCGCTCCATGCGCCCTCGCTCTTGATGAACATCGCACAGAGGTACATCATTGCCGAATAGGTGAAGGAATTTGCCAGGATCATGCCGAACAGCCGGAGATGTTCGGCGGCGGAAAACGGCTGCATCCCCTTTATGCAAAGACAGATCTCCGAAGCTGCCAGCGTGACCGAGCAGATCATCAGCGAGGCAAGGCAGGCGGCTGCGATGTAGGAAAGGGTGATGGTCATGCGGCTGATGGGGGCGGTGTGGATGGCAGACGATCTGCCGTTGGATCTGTCCTTGATGATGGAGGAAAGAGCGGAGAGCGTCACCATTGCCGCATTGATGGGGATGATGCCTGCCACTGTCCATGCGAGCAGAAACAGCTTTGCGTGCGCCTGATCGTCTGTGGTATCATGGTCAGGGAGCTGTGCCAGCATGTCCGTGATGTTGCCTGTAAGCAGATCACCGAGGAAAAAGAGCATCAGCCCGATGATGATGAACATGGAGAGCAGCGAGAAAAACACCGCACCCTTATCACGGAAATACACCAGCAGATTGCGCTTTGTGAGAGATACAAACTGTGTCATTTCAAACGACCTCCTTTGTCACATCGAGGAATACATCATCCAGCGTTCCCTGCACCACTTCAAAGCTGTCATACGAGCCGTCCAGCTGGTGCAGCAGGGAAAGCGCATCCTTGGCAGACTGCATTCGGATGCAGAAGCCGTAGTTTTCCTGCGTGTAGTTCTGATGGATGATCTGCGGGAGCAGCATAACCCGCTGCGAAGCGCTGCAATAGAGCTTTAATTTGTCCGATGCATAGCGCTCTTTCAGCTCGTGCGGCTGCCCCTCTGTCATGATCTTGCCTTTGCTGAGGATGATGATCTTGTCGGCTTGGGCGGCTTCTTCCATGTAGTGCGTCGTCAGGAAGACGGTCATTTCCGTCTGCTCCTGCAACCGGCTGATCATGCGCCAGACCTCCTGCCGTGCCGCCGGATCCAGTCCGGTCGTGGGTTCGTCGAGGATCAGGAGCTCAGGGGTATGCATGAGCGCTGCGGCGATCTCGCAGCGGCGTTTCTGTCCGCCGGAAAGAGCGCTGTAGCGTTTTTTCAGCAGTTCCTCGAGCGAGAACAAGCTGCTGAGTGTTTGCAGGCGCTCGGCTGCCTGCTTGGGGGATGTGCCGTGGATGATGCCGTGACAGGTAAGATTCTCCCGCACTGTCAGCAGATCAGCAAGGACATTGTTCTGGTAAACGATTCCGATCTTTTCACGGACGATCCGGCTCTCCGTTTTCACATCATGACCGCAGATCCGGATGCTCCCGGATGTCGGCGCCAGCAGTGTGGACATCATGTTGATCGTGGTCGATTTCCCGGCACCGTTCACGCCGAGGAAACCGATGAGCTGTCCTTTTTCTGCTGAGAAAGAGATGTGATCCACTGCCGTGAATGTCCCGTAGACCTTTGTCAGTTCCTGTATTTCAATTGCTTTCATAAGCTCGACCTCCTGTCTGTACTCATCATAGCACAGAAGGAAGTAGAAATCAAGCCGTTTTTGGTAAGCTGCAAAATGCGGACGGTAAGTTGCACGGAAGGGGGCGTGAGCGTGATGGAAAACGGGAGCTGTCCGGAAAACAGGTCAGTTTTATTATACTACTTTTCCGGTAACTGTTCAGTTCCCCTGAAGAATCCACAAAGTTGAAAGCAAAAAGTACAGAGTCAAAAAACTGTGATTCTGTCAATTTACAGCCGCCGAGAAATGTGCTAAACTAAAGAAAAAACAAGATAGCGGTGGTGAAAAAGG
>JAIKWY010000212.1 GCA_024684395.1 Oscillospiraceae bacterium | reverse complement strand
CGGTTCATCGACAATCAGCGGATTGAGGGCTCAATCCCGGAGATGCTCAAATCGGCACTGAAATTCGTCCGCACCAATACCCGGAAGCGCACGATCATTGATCCGAAGACCGGTGAACGCCAGGATCGGACGGACTACCCGATGAATGCTGTACGTGAGGCTGTGCTGAATGCGCTGGTGCATCGGGATTACAGTATACACACAGAGGGAATGCCCATTCAGCTCACGATTTTTGCGGATCGGCTGGAGATCCGCAATCCCGGCGGATTGTATGGACGGATCACTGTCGATCAGCTTGGCAAGGTGCAGCCGGATACCCGTAATCCTGTGCTTGCAACTGCGCTGGAGGTGCTGGACATCACTGAGAATCGTTATTCCGGCATCCCGACCATCCGGCGAGAGATGCAGGAAAACGGCCTGCCAGAGCCGGTATTTGCCAATGAGCGCGGCGAGTTTTCGGTGACATTCTACCAGAAGACGCCGGAAGCTGAGATCGGAACTGACAAAACTGCTGAGCTGCTTGCGTTCTGCAAGACTCCGCGCACCCGGCAGGAAATTGCTGCGTTCCTCGGACTCTCTTCTGTGACGTATGCTATCAAGCGCTATGTACAGCCGCTTGTCGAGAAGGGTGTCATCAGGCAGACCATTCCTGATGCACCGGGAAGCCCCAAGCAATTGTATGTAGTGGTATAGGAGAGGTACTGTTGCTCATATATGAAGAATTAAGCTACATATGATCCTAAACCAATCCGCAATAAAGCGGTCACATGAAAAAAGATGCCCGTGTGAGGGGCATCTCTTTAGCCGGCAAAAGCATCACATCCGAAATATAATACCTTACCGCCGGTACGATCGTGTCCGGCGGTTTCGTTCTGCTTGTTCTTATAGAGATATTCAGCATTCTTGCTGCACATAATACGCAAGTTTTTCGAGGAATGCAGTTCTTGCCTCCGGGGTCAGGTCAAACCCCTCATAGCAAAGCATATGATCCTGAACCTGCTGCGGAGTGATCCCGGCATTACGATAATCCTCAATGCTGTGCTCATACAACCACTTGGGCGTATAGATCCGATCCCGGACAACAATGCTCTCCCATCTTGCAAAGTCCTGCAGCATAGCCGTTGCATTTCCGGAAGTGAATGCATTGATCTCGTCATCCCGCAGCGAAATCTCTGGATCCCATGCTCGGATGTAGTCCTTCAGCGCCTCCCGTACCCGCTCATTCGTCAAACCGAAATCTCGGACAAAGGTATATTTGTTCGGATATTCCTCCACCGAAGTGACGGCATTCTGTTCAAGCGGTGTCCACGATGCAAGCCAGTTGTCCAGTTCTTCCTGCGTCACAAGAGCCGCAAGCTCCGGCGGGATGTCCTCAAATCTTGGCTCGCACGGATGGTAGAATTCATCCGGAATGATACAGGCATCGAACGGCTCCGGCATGGTTTCCGGCTCAATATAGTCGGAGATGATGAGATTCGTCTCCTCGGTTGGTTGCTCTTGCGCCTTTAAAGCAAGTTCACGCAGAATGCGTTCTCTTCTTTCCGTACTGTCCTCACTAATGACATATCCCGCAGCGATTCGTGCATCGATCTCCTCCTCTGTGATGCCCGGAACGACTACAGAGGCATCTCCGAATACCATGTCCTTTGTGTAGAGATAGGAATTGACAGTCTCGTCATCGCCGTAGCCCTCGTAGAACAGCCATGCACCGGTCTCAATATCCACTATGATCTTGAAATGTGTCACGTTCCATCGTCTTCCATAATCGTCGTTCGTCCCCTCGATCACAGCGCATTCCCGTCCCTGATAGTTCTCTGTTCCGGTGATGTCCCAGGCATTCATGTCGGCAAGATAGCCATCGGTCATGTCATTTGGCTGGAAGCATTGCGCAAGTTCATGGAATCCTGTCGGATCACGCCGAGGATTGTTCCGATCCACTTCGATCTGACCATCGTAGTATAAAGCCGAACTCTTGTCAATGTGTCCCGGTTCGCCGTCTACATAGGTAAAATCCCAGTCCTCCGTATCGCACAGCTGCACGCTCTTCCCATCGGAAATATAGCGTTCCTCAGACCATACGACACGCCCTGTGTCGAGCGTTATTTCCTGAACAATGCCGTAGAACCGCTGTGCATCATAATCAAACAGAATATCTCCGCTACTTACGCTTTCAAAACCTGTATTCCAGATCTCAATATGCCCCGAAAGCTGTGTCAGATATTGCATGGTCGTTGTACAGCGGTAGTAGATGAGCTCTTTTGTCAAAGCCTCTGCTTCCGTCGGTACTGGTTCGGTTTCCTCGATAACGATAGCAGGTGATTCTGTTTCAACCGGTGCGGCAGCAGAGATCTCTGGCTGAGGATTCCGTGGTGCATTGTGCAGGAAGTATACCATCCCCGCCGCACTTCCGGCAAAGAGCACGAAAGCTGCCGCAATTCCAACAAAACGTGACCATCCGGCATGTGTCTCTTCTGTCACCTGACAAGTCTCTACGTTTTCTTCCGCAGACGATGGCAGGCCATCCGTCAGACTTTGGCTCTTTTGATAGATGCGTTCCTTTGTCGGCTCATCAGTTGCGGGAAATGCGGCGATCCTGTCAATCTGTTTATCGTTGGCATGATGCAGCAGTTCCCGGATCTGTCTTTCTTTCATATTCGTCCCTCCTCATTGCAGGTCAGCCAATGCTTCCCGCAGACGTTTCAAGATTCGCTTACAGCGCGTTCTGACCCATGCAGGATTTTTCCCGATCATTGCGGCGATCTCGTATGATTTACGGTCGTAATAGTATTTCTGCACAATAATGGTGGCATCCGGTTCGCCAAGTTCCTCAATGCAGGAAAGCAGACGATCGGTCAGTTCGGATTGTTCTACATCCTGCTCCACATTCTGATCAGATGCATATTCCTGCTCGAATTCATCGAGGGACTCTGCTCGCCGGGATCTTGCGCAGACGTACCGGCAGACATTGATCGCCTTATTTTTTGCAACAGTTCCGATATATGCTTTCAGCGAGCCTTCACTGATGTTCCCGACCTGCCGGAACACCTCATGAAACACATCACTCACACATTCCTCGACATCCTCCCGGGTACCGATGCCACAGATTTTACGATATGCAATCGCATAGACATAGGTATAGTATTCATCAAACAAGGCTCTCTGCCCTTTTTTAGGATCATGATACATCAGTGAGCGGATCTGTGTTTCAGTCATGGATTTCCCCCCTTCCCATTTTTATAAAGTTTCCGGAAGCTTTCATTACAACAGACACGGTTCATAGAGAAAATGTGACACTTATTTTGAAAAAATATTTATGTACGCTATATTACTAACAGGCAGGAAAAATGATATACTCATTTCAGAACTTTTTTAACACATAGCAATCAGAATTACAAGATAAAGCAAAGTCTGATCGTATCATACGATCAGACTTATACTATATTCAGCTCTGCTCCGCCAGATACACGCTGGCACGTCCCTGAATCGCCTTCGCAGCATCTTCGGCCGTGCAGTCCCCGGCAAAATACTTCCCGGCTTCCTCTATTGCAATGTTCTTTACGACAGTATCCACCATCATGAACGTGTTGCAGCTCCGGATGTACTGCTCCAACCCGTCACGCTCCTCCTGGGTCAGGCGGTAGACTTTGGAATCGTCCTGATAATACTCGTCGTCAGTCTTATTGCCGAACTCCCAGATGTACATCTCGTTGTCGAGCTGTTCCTCAAACTGATCCTCGAACAGGGAATAGCCCGTGTCCCAGCCGGTTGTATCATTGGAGGTGACATACGTCCGGACGACCTCCCATGCAGCGTCCTTGTCCTTGCAGGTGTTCAGAATCGCCATCTCGTAGCCGTCATAGATCTTGCCTCCCTGCCCGTTGTTCGAGGGGTAGCCAGCCAGTGTAAAATCGCCGCCCAGGTCGCCCTTCGTGTAGGAATACGATGATGCGATCTGTCCGGTGCCCATTGCGGAAAATCCCGTAAAGTAGAGATAATCCTCATCCCTTTGATAGCGCAGATAATGATCTAACGCCCATTGTGAATAGGTCTCCATCGAGTCCATACTTTCCTTGTTGTTCTCCGGCTCATTGCTCACCAGCGGATAGCGGTTGCAGAATTCCAGCACCCGGACAAAGTCCTGTGAATCGAAGCTGCACGTCCCGGCGACCTCGTCTGTGAAGTCCATCCCGGTCAGGAAAAATTGCAGCATCTGCTCCTTTGTTGTCCAGTAGTAGAGCCGGTCGCCTGCGCCCTCATAGAGCGCATACATGTCGTCGAGCGTCCAGTTTTCCGGGACGCCGAACTTCTCCTTGACCGCAAGGCTTTTCACCTTGAAGCCTCTCGGCAACGCATACAGTGCGCCGTTCGGGTGCTGCAATGCAGTCAGGACATTCGGGAGCATTTTGTCGTTGTTGACCTCCGGATCTGTCTCCATGAACGGTGTCAGGTCGGCAAAAACACCCCTGCTGCCGAGCTTGAGCACCTGCTCGTGCGCTTCATTGATCAAGATGAGGTCGGGGGCATTGTCGCTCACGACCGCAAGCTTCAGCTTATCGAGGGCATCCTGCTGTGCCTTGTCCTCATTGGCATCGGGATCGTCCGTTTGGTACAGCTCGACCTCAAGCTGGTAGTCCTCGTGCGTCTGGTTGAACTTCTGTACAAAATCCTCGCCCATGTACCGCATCACGCCGATCCGGATCGTCTGCTTTTCCTTGATCTCGGAGGAAGGCAGGCGGGTCACATGATAGAGCTTGCCATTGTACTGCGTGACGAAAGTACCGTCAGACAGCGGCGTGACCTTCAACGGGTCATAATTGGAAGCCTTCCAGTCGATAACGACCTCGGTCGTGCCGTCGTCCCGGATGCCAAGTGTCTCATAGCCCACCGTGATAAACAAACGATAATCGCCGCAGCCCCCGGGAGATGCAGCATAGGATGCGCTCTCCGTTTCCGTATTAAAGATCGGCTCACCCGGTTTTCCGGTCTGCTCATCAAATTCGCTGATACCGGTAACGCATTTGAATGAATTGTCCACGGCATTGATGACATTGCAATTCAGACAATACAACGGTTTGCCGTCACGATCCGGCAGAAGAAGAGAACAGGTGACATAATTGTGATAATCGTCTTTGTCAAATGTCGCAGGGCTTGTTTCAGTGAGCGTGCCGTCCTCCTCGATCCGCAGGATCGTGCCGTCATGCAGTAGCAGATAACTGCCGCCGGCACAGGTATACAGTTCGTCGATCTGATCATATCGGTCAGACCCTTGTATCCACTTGTAGTCCTCCAGTCCTTCGACCTTCCGCTTGTCTGTTAGCGTACCGTCCTTGCTGTAGCGGCAGAGATAGTAATGTGAGTCGCACGACGCATGATAGAGATCCCAGTCAAAGTCCTCGGCATTCCAGTCCTCCGGGGTGAGATTGCTGTGATTCTCCATGATTGCGAGGGTACAGAAGCCATCATCGGTCACATCCGTCACCTGCCCCTGACAATAATATCCGTCATAGGGCGCAGGTTGGATCAGCACGGTCTCCTGCGGCGCTTTCAACGACAGATCATACCGATATATGCTCGTTTCGCCCCTGCCTTTGTTGCCGATGCCAAGGAATCCGTCTGCCGTCGGCTCGATCCCGAAGCCATTTACCCCCTCCGGGTATTTGACTTCTTCCAACCTGACAGTGGTCGTCAGTTTATCCTCCGCAAACGGCACAGCTTCTGCGGCGGATTCGGTCTCCGTGACCGGTTCCTGTGCCGGGACAACATCGGCGCTGTCCAGCCTCTGACAGCCGCAAAGCAGCAGCAATGCTGCAGTCAATGCGGCGAAAATGCGTTTATGTTTCATGTTCATCCTCCATTAGCTTTGTATAGGGGACATCCGTCCGGTAACTCGTAACGATCGCCAGAGGAATCTGGCCATCGAGTATATAGTACAGCTTGATCGTCTTTTCCGTATTTGCCGCCATCTCAATAGCATAAGGCGTTTCCTGCGCCTTTTCGTTCCTACCGATCATGCGGGGGGAACAATTTACCCATTTTCCATTTGCCTGCCCGACGGCTGTCATCAGATTATCAGCATAAAATTGCACTGGCGTGTTTCCGCTTTGCAGAACGAACGTCACTTCATACAGCCCCGATGCTGTATAGCTTGCATTCGTGACCGTAACAGATAGCGAACCCTCCACGTCCGGCAGCAGATAGCTTTCTCCGACCGCATGAGCGATCACAGGCGCTGGCATTTCCACAGCGCTGCTCTCCTCGTGTATGACGGGCGCATGTTTTGCCATCCAGTAAAGACCAGCAAATGTTCCGCCAAACACCGTCACACAGGCGGCAACAGTCACGACATGACTGACCCATGCGAAGCGATTTGCCTTGCCGGTGCTTAATGGCACATCATCAGGGATCTCCGGGCAGGAATGCTCCCGAAGTTGTTCTGCGATCTTTTGCTGCATCCGGGCGTCCTCATGCGGTGTAAAAATCAGATATCGCTCACCGAGCTGTGCTGCATCGGATGCGTCCATCTCCCGCAGCGCCCGCAGTACCTCTTTCTTCTTCATACGATCACTCCCATTCTGCAAGCTCTTTTCGTAGCCGCTTCAAGGCACGGCTACACCGTACTTTGGTGGCATTCGGCGTCAGCCCGACAAGTTCTGCAATGTCCTTCATGCTCCTGTTAAAGTAGTATTTCTGAACAAGTATGGTCGCATCCGGGTCCCCGAGAGCCTGTATTTTTGCAAGTAATTGTCGCTGCAGTGCTTTCTGTTCGGTCTCTGCCTGCACGGACTCCGGTGCCGGTTCCATTTCATCGAGCGGAACATTATGAAGCCGCTGCTTTTGCAGAGAACGGGCATAGTTCAGAGCTTTGTTGTGCGCTGTTTGCCCGAGATAGGCTTTCATCGATTCGCCCCGGATCTGCTCACGACGCCGGATGACCTCCGCAAACGTTTCAGCAAGGCAGTCCTCCACATCCTCACGGGTGCCGCAGTCTCGGAGGATCCGGAAAATGATGGTGTATACATAACGCTTGTACTGCTGATACAACGCATCGGCGCCGGCATTGAGATCCTGCTGCAATAGCTGCCGCAGCTCATGATCCGTCATTTTCTCCCTCCTCCCAGATTGAAAGTCCATGGTGCTTTCATAAATAACAGACACCGGAATCAGCAATTGGTTACATCGTTTCAAAAAAAGTTTACCATTGAATAAAATGAATTGCAAGATAAAGCAAAGTCTGAACGTATCATACGATCAGACTTATACTATATTCAGCTCTGCTCCGCCAGATACACGCTCACACGCCCCTGGATCGCCTTCGCCGCATCCTCAGCAGTGCAGTCCCCGGCGAAGTACTTCCCGGCTTCCTCCTGCACGATCGCTGTGATCTTCGTGTCATCCAGAGAACTGGTGTGCAGGCTGTCAAGGTAATTCTGGAAGAACGCCAGCTCCTCCTGTGTGGCGGCACCGTACTCGACCTCAACACCGTCCATCTGCCGACTGGCTCTGTGGTGCTCGTCATGCGGTATGGTGTCATCGGCAAGCATCTGCTTCAGTGCCTTGCGGTTGATCGGGAAGCCAGATGCCGGCACCTCACTGCCAAAATACTGCTGATCTTCCTGCAAATTGAACTTGATGAACTCCCATGCCGCCTGCTTTTCCTTCGACTGGGCAGAGACTGCAATGCCGCTTGTCAGGATGAGCGAGCCGCCGTCACAGCCGATGCCGCAGAGCGTGATGTCCGCATTGTCGAATACGACCTCATGCTCCATGTGGTAGGCCTCCAGCGACCAGAGCGAGGTCGGGCACAGCAGAACCCTGTCCTCCTGATAGCAGTAGTCACCCTCCGGCAGCTTGCCGGTCGGGATGGTGTCCGCCAACTCCAACAGTCCGATAAACTCCGCACCGTCAAAGGTGCAGCTTGCATTGGCATAATCGACAAAATTACCCATCGTGCCGTACAGGAGCGAACGGATCACCTCCTGCTTGCCGATGCCGCTGTAGAGATACTGCATTCCCTCCGGCAGGTCAAGGGAGCGCAGCACGTCCGGTGTCAGATTTGTCCTGTCGCCGACAAATTCGGTCTTTGCCATACTGGTGTCTACAAAGAATTTCCACGGGATGCGTTCGAGCCGCCCTTTGTAGCTGCCCGCTTTGAGGACATTCATCATGTAGTCCTCCGCATGAAAATCCGGATCCTGCTCCATCCACGGGCGCATATCCTCAAACAGCCCCTTGTTGGAGAGCATCTGATAATCGTCCCCGATGAGCATGATGTCCGGGACGTTCCCGGCGAGGAGATCGTCTGTGTAGGACTGCCGGGCTTTGTCATAATCCTGCGTCGGGTCGCTGTTGTCATAGTAGCTTTTGAGGACGAGCCGATAGCCGTCCGCCTGCCGGTTGAAGCGTGCAATACGGCTTTGCGTCTCCTGATCGAAGTAGAAGGAGGACAGCGTGACAGTGTGGATGCTGTCTGTCTCCTCCTGCGTGCGGGGCGTGAGGAGCAGCATTTCAGGGTGATAGGCGAGGTAATCATACATGGAACACAGCAGCCGCCCGTCCGGCAGCGGTGCAAAGCCGTCTGCCTCCACAAGATCGGAGTCGGCAAAATTGACGAGCAGTTCCTTCTCACCCGTATCCGGCTTCAAGCCGTAGAGCGCATCCTTGTCGGTGCATAGGAGAGGATACTCCCCGAAGCCGTCATAGTATCCGCCGTTGTTATGGCTCTGTGTGGGCAGATCGTCCATTTGCAAAGGGGCGAGGGTGAGCGTCTCCCGGTCAAGGCGCTTCGGTGCGCCGCCGTCCCGGACGATCCAGACCGTTCCATCCGGGGAGAGAATGATCCGCCCGTTGGGATCATCATACACCTGCCGCTTGCCGTTCTGCTCGTCATAGAGATAGAAACCATTACTTGTGAGAAATGCCTGTGTCCCGTCAGAAAGCATGCGCCAACATAGGATACTCTCTGTTTCGTCCATGTCGATGGTAAACGGGCGTGTCTCGATGAGGTTCAGACTTTCATCATAGATCTGATACTCCCGCTGATAGCCCGTAAATTCCTCATCGGCATAAGAGACGATTACAGTCACCCTGCCGTCCCGGTAGTTATAGCCCTCTGTCTCTGTGTAGTGGGCAGCCCGAGGAATGGTGGTTTTTACGAGCTCGCCCGACGTAATGTCGTACAGCCCGATTTGCGGCGAATAGTCCTCCTTCCAGCCACGCAGGATGATCTTGTCTCCGCATACAGTATAGCCCGGATTGCTGAAATCCGGATCATCCGTCAGCGGCGTCCCTTTCCACGAGTGCGACAGCGCCACGGTCAGCGTCGCCCCGGCTGGCTCCTTTTCCGTTGACGGTGCGGTCTTTGTGCATCCGCCCATACCAAACAGCATAACGGCTGCGGTCAATAATGCGAGTGTTCGTTTCATAAAGCATCCCTCCAAGGCACTTTTGTTTACTGCTGCTCCGAAAGATACAGCGTGCAGCGGCTCTGGATGACGTCGGCTGCCTGCTTTGCGGTCTGGTCACCGGAGAAGAACTTCTCCGCTTCCTCGATGATGATGGCGGAAATGGTCGGGTCATTCTCGGCATACATCCGCACACCGGCGATGTACTCCCGAACAAGATCCATCTCCTCTGCGGAGGCGGCGGACTGCATCGGCGTTGCGATATTGGCAGCCTTCAGGTAGTTCTCAAAGGCTTCACGTTGGAGCGGCATGGTCTGCTCCATGCTGTTGGAGCTGATGCCGACCTTGCCCTGCTGACGGGGAGCAAGCTCCAACATAAAGTACTCCCAGACCTCCGGCTGCATGGCAGACTGTGCCGTCATGGAGAGGATGTAGTTCATCCGGTAGCGCCCGCCGTTGCCGAGGGCGGATTCCGGGAAGCCGACCAGCGTGATGTCCGCATTCCGGTAGTCATAGGCATGGACGGAATGATACTGGTACGGCGCAAAGAGCGTGAACGGGGTCAGCAGCCGGTGTTTCTCCCAGTAGGCATAGCCAAGATCTGCCTGTTCCTGCAATTCCTCGTCGCTGTAGGTCAGTTCGCTTGCAGGCTTGACAGAATTTGCCAGCTCTAAAAGCTGCACAAAGCTGTCCGAATCAAAGCTGCATGTCATTGTGCCCCGGTCGATGAACGAGGATTGGCTGCCTGTGAGGTACAGGCTCGTGACCGCTTCACGGGTCGGGTTGTTCAGGAGATCCATGCCCTCCGGGAGGTTCCGGATCATATCCGTGTATTTCGCCGGGGTGCGTCCCTGCTGCAAGCCGACCAGCTCCGTTTTGGCGGCGGCAGTATCCACCGTGAAGGAAAAGCCGATGCGCTCCAGCTTCTCGCCGCTTTTCAGACCATCGAGGAAGTTGGTGTAGTAGTCCGCCGGGTCAAAGTGCTCATCCTGCGCCAGCATGGGCGCTAAGTCCGCCAGCAGTCCCTTGTTGGAAAGCTGCTGGTAAGGCAGGCTGTCCATGCAGATGATGTCCGGCACAATGCCCGAAAGCAGGTCATTCTCGAAGGCTTCGAGCGCCTCCGGGTAGCGCTGCGCCTGTATCGTGTAGTAGCTGTAGGGGTCGGCGCTGTATGCCTCATCCAGAAACTGCCAGTCATCCTCCCACGTCTCCTGCATCCGGTAGACATCGGCGTAGTCCTTCATCAGGATGCGCACCTCCGTCTGGGAGCGGTTGAAGTCGCAGACGTTGTGGATGAGCTGTTTTTTGAGGTTCACGCCCGCCAACGAGAGCACTTTGACAGATGTCAGCTCCTCCTCCGTGCGGGGGCGCAGACGGAGGATGCGGGGGGAATTGCTGTTGTTGTAATAGATGAGGAAATTCCCGTCCCTCAGCACCCAGAAGCGATAGACATCGTCAGGAAGGTCAGAGTTGCGGAAGTCCGTGATCAGCGTGGGGGTCATGTCCTCCGACAAGCCGTAGATGCCGGTGGCATTGCTGCCGTATAGCTCATAGTCGGGACCGCTTGCGATGTGGGTGAGATTCATGCCGTCAATCTTCTCAGCGGTTCTGGTATCCGCATGCAGCCGGAAGAACGCATGGCTCGTCAGCAGATAGACTGCGCCGGAGCGACCGGCTGCCATCTCCACGATGTTGGCATCATCAAGGGGAATCTCGCATTTTTTGGTGAAATCCGGGTCATAGACCTCCACGGTGTTTGTCATATATTCGTCAGTGACGGGGAGAAAGTACCAGTTCCCGGCGCTGTCGGCGGTGAAGTTCCACTCGTGCAGGATGCTCTCCGGGAAGGCATCCGGCAACGGGCGCTCCTCGGCGACGTTCAGGTCATCGTCATAGATCTCCATAATGCGCTGCTTGCCGTCATAGTTGTACCCGCCGCTCCCGACACCGAGCACAACATTGTAGACCGCCGCCAAGCGTCCGTCCGGGAGCAGCCCCTCCCATTCGGGGAGGTTGGGCTGGTTCTTGTGGATCTTGCGCCACTCGCCCGTGTCCGGGTCGCAGAGGGCGAGATATGTCTCCTTGAGTGCATGATAACGTTCGCAGATGACGCCCTTCTCCGTGACGGCAGCGGGCTGGTACTGCACGCCGTCATCGTCAAACTCTGCGGACGCATAGGACGTGGTCAGATCGATCTGCAATGTCGCCCCCTTCGGTTTTTTGCTGCATCCCGTGACAGGCAGCAGCATAACGGCTGCGGTCAATAATGCGAGTGTTCGTTTCATAGAGCATCCCTCCTGCGGTAGATTCTATATTCTATAAACACATCGGAGGGCGGATTTTTGACAAACAGCCTGATTGTATTCAAAACTTTGTGGAACCGTACAAAACTCCTGTATACTTTTTGTGAACACTTTACGACTGCTCGCTGATCCATAGTGATGCACGGCTCTGGATTGAATCCACGGTTTCATCCAATGATGCATCTCCTGCAAAATATTTCATGACCTCTTCATTGATAATAGTATTCAATGCATAGGTACTGCCGGCTTGCCATTGATTAATCGTGTTGAAATACCGGAGCGTCCCATCCAGATCTTCTTGTGTCGGAAGTGTAACCTCAATCGTTTCGCCCTTGCTTTCAATCGTACCATGATAGTATTTTCCATCCATGATCTCCATCAAATGCCCGATTGTTTACGCAAAAGCCTCTCTCAGATGTATAAAACGACTTGCTTGGATCTGATTTGAATTCCACAAACTCAATCACATGCGATTTCTGGTATTCATATGTTGCAAACGTGCGGATGAACTCCCATGCACCTCGCTGCTTTTCCGGGGAGGATTTTGCACTGATCGACCAACTGTTATCCCGATCATAGAAGAAAGCCCCTTCTCCGTTGTCAGATGGATAGCCCACCAGCGTGTAGTCAATATCGCCGCTGTACACACCCGTCATATACATAAATGTATCAATTCTTGCCTGTGACACAAAGCTTGGCAGATCATAATCATATACGCCCTTATTTCCGTGGTTACTGTCAAATTGATTGCAGAATTCCAGAATACGTCTGAACTCCGGCACATCAAAATGCACCTGGGCATTCTCGTAATCAATAAAGGAATTGAGATTGCCTCGCAGGACGTTGTAATAGATGTCCTCGCTTTGCGTCGCACCGCCGATGGTGAACTCACCCGGACGTTTTTTCCATTGTGAGATAAATTCATCCACTGTCCAGTTTTCCTTAGAGCCAACATATTTCGCCTCGCCGATCAGTGTCTCTACACCATAAAATGTTGGCAGCCGGTACAGCTTTCCGTCCGTCTCATTGAGCTGCAGGATATGATCATTCAGTGTGGATCTGTTGACCTCCGCATCCTGCTCCATAAATGGATAGAGATCAACAAATGCCCCCTTTTTCTGCAATATCTCATAATAAGCAGCATCAAACACGCTGGCACTACATACGATGTCCACTTCATCAGTGGTCATGATATCTTGCAGGAAAGCCAGATCCGCATAATGGTACTCTTCCTCTGTGGGGACACCTTCGCTACTCTTGGCATAAGACCTGACCTCGATCTGATACCCGTTATCGGCTGCATTAAACGCATCAATAACATCCTGCATTTTGGTCTGACCGGTCAAAGCCAATGTTAGCGTAATGGTTTCAGAGGGCTTTGGCTCTGTTGCTGCTACCGACGCTGCTGTATCGCTCTGAGCGATCTCTGCTGTTTCAAGCGGATCGATCCGCTGCGGTGCACTTTCACAGCCTTGTAACAGCATTGCGGATGCGATGATTAAGCCAAGCCCCATTACTCTTTTTGCCGGATCATTCATTGAAATCCCATCCCTTCTGTTTCAGAGATAACCTAACTTATAGTTCCGTTTAAAGTCTTTTTATATGAACCATTGATTTGTTAAAAAAACAAGTAATCAATATTAAACGGAGTGATTATTGATCAGTAGCTATCTGTATGTTTTCGGAAAGATACTGCGCTCTTCTCTGAACACTCTTTTCATCCATGACATATCCTTGAGCGATCTCTTCGTCGATTTGTTCCTCAGTAATGACCGGAATCTCTCTGAGAGTTTCGCCAAAAACCATCCCCTTGGTATAGAGATAGGAGTTGATTGTTCCGTCTGCTCCGTAGCCCTCGAAGAAAAGCCATGCACCCGTTTCAATATCGACCTTAATCTTGAAATGCGTCACGTTCCATCGTATTCCATAAACATCAGTCGTACCCTCGATGACGGCACACTCTCGCTCCTGACATATCTCTGTCCCGGTGATCTCCCAGTCTTTCTTATCAGAAAGCAATCCCTCTGTCATGTCGATCGGCTGAAAGCACTCGACCAGCTCATGGAATCCTGTCGAATCAGAGCGCGGATCGTTCCGGTCTGCGCAACCAACAACATAATAATCTGAATAGGAGCCAGCATCACTGCGTGTTGCTATACCATCCGAACGGGAGAAATCCCATTCGATAAGATTCACAAAGCTTACTACTCGTCCATCAGAAGCATAGCGTTTTTCATGCTGAACCGGATAAAATTGCTCCATGTCATCAAGGCACTTTCCGCGTGCAGAATGTGGATCATAGTATATTAAATCACCATAAAAGTGCTGTGAATCAAAATCAAACATAATATCCGCCTGAAGCACATCTGACCAACCGCTGTTCCAGATCTCGATTGAACCATAAAGCTGGGTAAGATTGTTCAGTGATGTCGTACACCGGGAGTAAATGAGCTCTTTGGTCAGTTCTTCGGACGCATTTAGAGCTGTTTCTGATTTATCGATGACTGTAATTGAATCTTCTGTTTCAAACGGAGCAGCAGCAGAGAGATTAGGCTGTTGGGGGTTCAACGGAGCATTATGAGATAACCAGAATATAGCCCCTGTCGCACTGCCAACAACGAGTACCAAAGCAGCAGCGATTCCGGCATAGTGTGACCATCTGGTAGGGGTTACCTCTTGGGCGGTGAATGTTTCAGACACGGTTTCCTCAAATTGTATTTGCTCAGTCTGCCTGTTCCGCAGTTTCCGGAACAGCATGTCTTTCGTGTGTTTATCTGTTGCAGGGTGTTCTGCGACCTTCTCAATCTGCCGGATATTGGCGTGATGCAGAAGTCTGCGTATCTCTTTTTCTTTCATGTGCGCACCTCCTCAGTGCAGGTCTGCAAGGTCTTTTCGCAGACGCTTTAGAGCCCTTGCACAGCGGTTTCTGACCCATGCAGGTGGTTTCCCGACCAGTCTGGCGATTTCCGTGCTGTTTCTATCATAAAAGAATTTTTGCAGTATGATTGTTGCGTCCGGTTCGCCAAGTGCAGATATGCAGGATAGTAGCCGATCTGTCAGCTCAGTCTGTTCAATGTCGTTCTCGACATCCTGCGAGGAAGCGAGTTCCTGCGGCATGTCATCGAACGAGTCAGTACGCCGGGATTTAGCAGAGACGTAGCGGCATACATTGATTGCCTTATTCTTTGCAACCGTTCCTATGTAGGATTTCAGCGAGCCTTCCCGAACGGTGTCATAGCGTTGTATTACCTCAAGGAAAACATCGATCACACATTCTTCCACATCCTCGCGTGTACCGATGCCGTTGATGATCCGATATGCAATCGCATAGACATAGGTGTAATATTCATCAAACAAGACTTTTTGCCCTTTTTGGGGATAGTTGTAAAGCAATGTACGAATCTGAGCTTCTGTCATGGGCTTTTCACCCCTTTCATTCAAGGATAGGCAACAAGATGCTCTCAATAGAACAGACACAGTTCGGAGCAAAAGTGTATCACTCTATCTGATAAAAATGCAAACTGGATTGTCTGAGCCAGAGTAATAATAACTCCAGAAAAAAACTGCCGAGTCAAAAGATCCCCCTTAGAGTTCACACACTATTTCGTGCGTTTTCTCTAAGGGGGTAATTCGTTCAAGCAGTAGCTTCAGACAATCCTTATTTCAGCTTCTCCAGCTCGTTCTTGCAAATATCCTCGATCGTTTTCTGCAAAGCCTCCAAATGAGAGAGTGCGAGAGCATCCTTGTCGCCAGCTTCCACAGCACCGGAAGCAAGCTCCAGACGATCCCGGCAGATCATGGGGATATATTCCAGTAGTGTTTTCATCCGCATACGGACTTCTTCATTTGAATAGCGCTCCGGTTCCAGCGTTGCTTCTGGTATGGATTTATTTTCCGATGGGCGCTTTTCAGGATCGTACTGAAGCAAAAAGCAATCTTTCCACTCCTGATAAGCAGCGTCAGAGATCTCGCCTATCATCCAACGATCACGCTGTTCACGCCATAGTTTGACTGCACCGGCTACGCCCGGAATTCTAACATGAATGTCAATTGACCCTCCCTTCAACATCGGAACGATCACACCAGCATCTTCCATGTCAAAAAGGCAAGCCACAATATCTTTTGCCGTTTCCAATGAATGGTCTTTGAGCACATACTCTGAAACACCAAGTGCCTCTGCAATGGCCTGTCTTTTCTCGTCAGACATTTGCAGCGCACCGCTTTCATAATACCCCATTGTAGACTTGCCGATCTCGCATTTTTCTGCAAGGTCTTTGATCGTGATATTCTTCTGTTCTCTGATACGTCGGATTTTCATTCCGGACGTTTGATAGTCCAACTCTCCGTAAAATTTTGAATGAGCCATAAAAACCTCCAAAATAGTATTGACAAAGAATAGAATCCCCGGAATGCATCACCCTGCGTGTAGAAGACACCGCAAAGATTCTGGGTATCAGCCTGTCCGCAGCCTATACCATGACCGAGAAGGCCTATCAGAGCGGTCAGCCCTTCAAAGTGTTGAAAATCGGCCGCAGTTACAGGATTCTCAAGCAGTCGTTCTTCAACTTCGTCAACTGCGGAGAAGGGGCCTGAACATGGCATCGATTCAGAGAAAAATCCTGAAAGACAAGGTGAAGTATTACATCGTCGAAAACTACAGGGACGAAAACGGAAAGCGTCATGTCTATTGGATCCCTTGCGAATCCAGAGCCGAAGCCGAAGAACTACTCCCGGAGGTGCAGGCAGCAGAGGATGCCAAACGCAAATACGTTAGACCCCGCTACGCTGCAAAGGAACCTCTGCATTATGCCTCGTCAATGGGACAGAAGTATCTCACTGTCAAAGAGCTTGTCATCATCTATGTGAAACGCCACTGCGCCGAGGGCGGCTGGGAAGCACGGACGGCGGCCGCAAACGAAGGATTACTGAATAACTATGTTTATCCTGTCATCGGTGATGAGCCGATCACGAATATCACGACGTTCTATATGCAGCAATACCATGACGATTTGCAGACGATGGATTCCGTCAAGCCTAAGAATGGTAAAACTGTCAAGGTATCAGCCCGAACGGTGCATGACATCCACAAGATCCTGCACCCAGCGTTTGCGCATGCTGTGCGGAGCGGCTTACTTACAGTCAATCCAACGGATGGTGTCAAGCGTCCGAAACTTGAAAAACACAAGCGGAAGCAATGGACGATGGAAGAAGTACTTGAGGGAATGCAGGCTTGTCAGGAACCAGAGCTTCTGCTGATGATCGGCATGATGTATGACATTACTATGCGTTCCGGCGAGCTGCTAGGAACAAAATGGGAATCTCTGGAACTGCCGGAAGATGGAAGTCTTGGAACACTCATCATTGAGAATGAGCTTGCTCGTCTGCGAAAAGACAAAATCGAGGAAACCAAGACAGAAGTCCACTTCATGTTCCCGAATATCAAGAAAGATGCTGTGACAGCCCTCGTGCTCAAAGCGCTGAAAAACGACGAAAGCAATCGTATCAACTTTCTTTCTCCTTCGATTGTGAAAATGCTGCATTACCAGAAACGCAAGCAGGAGCAATGGAAAGCTCTACTCGGCAGTGATTTCCAGGATTTCGGATTGGTATTCTGTCATCCGAACGGCAGACCAATCACCAGTGAAGTGCTGACCGATCGGTTCAAGGCGTATCTGAACATCACTTCAATGAAAGAGATCGAGTTCTACAGACTTCGTCACTCCGGAGCGACCTCACAGATGGATCTGTCCGGCAACGACATCAAGGCAGTACAGGAGAACTTGGGGCACGCTTCATCCGACATGCTTATGAATGTCTATCTCGCCCCTATTGAGAAAAAGCGCCGGGACATTGCCATGAAACTGGAGGAGAAGGTCTTCTCCAAGCTCGACTGGGAGAGGCTGTTCGGTGCAGAACCAGACACCAAACAAAAGGGAGAATAAAAGAAAAAATAGAAGCCACCAGAAATATGGTTAGCGTCGGTTAGCGGATCGACGTCTGACCGGATTTCCGGAAGCATATCCAGGGAAAAGTCTTGATGATATAATGTCTTATCAAACTATTATCGATTATTATTGCGGTTTCTCCGGATACAGTTGCATCGAAAATGCGAAAAAGTCGCATTTTCGATGTAACTTGGCGCCCTGAACCGGAGTCGAACCGATGGCCTGACGCTTAGGAGGCTAAGTCCTTCGTTCCATCAATTCCAGCGAGTCGTGCATTTTCCCGGAAATGCGCGATTTTATATTTTGTCATTTCCGTGAAATTTGCATTCAGCTGTGCAATTTTATACTCTTTTTTCTCTATTGTTAGAAGGCTGGTAGAACGGACGGAGCGATCTGCTTCACACCTGAATGGAGGCTGCTATGATGCAAACCGGAATCCCCGCATGTGATGCTGTCAAGGAAATGGCACTGACCGGGAATGTCATTCCTCAGATCTGGTACAAGACCATCGTCAAGCGCGATCTCAAAAACCCCAAGCCGCACCTGCTGGCGATCAACGTGCTGGCGGATATTGTCTACTGGTATCGTCCGACGGAAGTGCGTGACGAGGCAACCGGTGCTGTGATCGGCTACCGGAAGAAGTTTGCCGCCGACCTACTCCAGCGGAGCTATGCGCAGATCGCTGAACAGTTCGGCTGCTCGATCGGTCAGGCGAAGGATGCCATCGTCTTTCTGGAGCAGATGGGCGTGGTGCGTCGTGAGCTGCGCACCATCGAAGTACAGGGCATGAGCTATAACAATATCCTGTTCCTTGCACTCGATGTGGACAAGCTGCGTGAGCTCACCTACCCCTCTGCCGGAATTTCACCGGAGGGGTGTGTGGATTCCGATACCCCTGTGTCGGAATTTCACCAGAGGGGCATCGAAATTCCGGCAGACCCTGTGTCGAAATTTCACCAGTATACAGAGAATACTACAAAGACTACTACAGAGATTTCTTCAGAGACTTCTATCTGTCTGTCAGACAGTCCGGCGGACGGGCTGACGGATGCACAGCAAACAGCAGCGCTGGTTCATGAGCTTCGCAGTCTTGGAACGATCCCGAAAGAGACAGCACTGCATTTGAAAAAGATGCGGATGCTGGTGCAATGGCTCTGCGATTATGAGTTCTTCCTGTCACATGATCCAAAGGTCACCGGGCTGGGTGACATGGAGCATCAAAGAGCGCTCACGCTGTTTGTGGACTGCCTTTGCAGCATGATCTGCACACGGACTGCGCATCAATATGCCGGAGAGCTTGTGCAGCCGGAGGACGTCCTCGTAGCGCTGATGCAGCTTGCACCGGAA
>JAIKWY010000204.1 GCA_024684395.1 Oscillospiraceae bacterium | reverse complement strand
GGGGGAGGTGCCGCCGAACGGCGGCGGAGGGGGCGGCTGTCGAGAGATCTGCCCTCAAAAATGCACTTTAGCAGAGTAAATGCTTTTGCCTTGCTCCCTGCTGTAAAATCTATTGACATTTTCCCGCACCTGTGCTATAATAGGTTCAAGCGGGGCACAGGGCTCCGCTGTATCTCAGTCAGATAGGAGGATGTCCGGGTGGATATGAAAAAACTGCTCAAGCTCTTTGGATTCAACATCCTGTTTGTCGTGCTTGAGGTGATCCTGCTCAGGGTGGTACTCAACAATGGTGCTGATCTTCTTTCGCTGCTGGCATTGCTCATCATGAGCGGCGGCGCATTTTTCGGCACCAATTATATGATCATCAACAAGAAGGAGAAGAAGAAAGCGCTGAAAATGGATAAACTCAGAACGGTCGAGGATTACCGTGAGGCGCTCTACAGCTATCACAGCAAGACCAATCCGTTCAATTCCGAGCTGCGGGAGGCTGTCTATCAGCTTGATCTCTTCCAGCAGCGGGAGGATAATCTCCATGCGCTGCTCGGTGACGAGTCGAAAAATTCGTCCAATCCCTTCGTATCCGTCAGCGACGAGGTACGTGACGTGCTGCTCGGGAATATCAAGAAATTCCTGAACCGTATGATGATCATTGATCCGAATGATACCGCAAGATTCCCGATGCATAACGAATACCTGCACCATGTGCTCGGTCAGAACCGGCAGCTTCTGGGGCAGTATGACAGTCTCATCATCGAGATCTCCCAGATCGGCAGTTCCCAGGAAGCCGAGAACCTGCACCTTGACAGCATCACCGATGCGCTCAAGGAGCTGCGCAACGAGAACGTCACGATGGGCGAATACGGCGCAGCCATGATGCAGAGCCGGCTCGATGACACATATTGATAGAGAGGAGTTTACTATGGCAAGCGAAAAAACCAAGTCGATCGGTCTGATCGTCGGCATAGGCGTGGTCGTGTCCGCGCTGATCGTCGGCGGACTGGTCATCACCAAGAACATCGGCAAGAAGTCCTACGAGATCACCGAGGAAGAGGCAGTGCAGAAGATGGGGAAGCTGCTGCGGGATGTCAAGGTCACCAACATCACGCCCCGCAAGGCAGCGGTCGATTTTGCAGACACCAACCTCGCCAGCACGCTGCCGGACATCAACCAGTATCCGCTGTCCATCGAGGGTGACGGCGACATCGTGGTCGAGATCTTCGCCTCCCCCGAGAAGGCAGGCTCCGGCACGGACGGCTGGCTGAACGATGCCGCACGTTCGTTCAATAAAGCCCGCAACCGCACATCTGACGGCAGAACGATGTCCGTCTCCATCCGGAACATCTCCTCCGGTACGGGCTCGGACTACATCATCTCCGGCAAGTATCTCCCGGATGCCTTCACGCCGTCCAATTCGATGTGGGGTACGATGGCGCAGTCCAAGGGCGCAGAGCTCTACACCGTTTCTGACCGGATGGTCGGCAATGTCGCCGGTATTCTGCTGGCGGACAATATGGTGCAGACCCTGACCGCAGACTACGGCGAGATCTCCATCAGCACGATCACCAAGGCAACGATGGACGGCAAGGTGGCAATGGGCTATACCTATCCGTACACCAGCTCCACCGGTCTGAATTTCCTGGTATCCTCGCTCTACAGCTTTGACAACGCCAACCCGCTGAGCGACGGTGCGATCAGCTCGTTCCAGAAGTTCCAGGCAAATGTACCGTTCGTCTGCTACACGACCATGCAGATGCGCAGCGCCATGAGCAGCGGCTCCCTGAACGCCTGCATCATGGAGTACCAGACCTATATCAACGACTCTTCGCTCCAGCGTTCCTACCAGTTCATCCCGTTCGGCGTGCGCCATGACAACCCGCTGTATGCGGTGGGGCAGCTCCCGAATGACAAGCAGGAAGTGCTCGAAAAGTTTGCGGAATATTGTGCAAGTGAAGAGCAGCAGAAGGCAGCGACCCGCTGCGGCTTCAACGGCATGGATACCTACAAGGCTGCCGAGCCGGAATTTGACGCTGTGACGCTCCTGAATGCCCAGCAGCTCTGGAAGCAGGAGAAGGATTCCGGCAAGCCGGTCGTTGCGGTCTTTGTGGCGGATGTTTCCGGCAGCATGGACGGCGACCCGCTGAACCGTCTGAAGACCTCGCTCATCAGCGCTTCGCAGTACATCAACAGCAACAACTACATCGGTCTTGTTTCCTACAGCAACGATGTCTATGTCAATCTCCCGATCGCACAGTTCGACCTTGACCAGCGCTCCTACTTCACCGGTGCGGTGCAGGATCTGGATGCCAACGGTGCGACATGCACGTATGATGCGGTATTGCAGGGCATGAAGATGCTCCTCGATGCCAAGAAGGAGATCCCGGATGCCAAGCTGATGCTCTTCGTCCTCAGCGACGGAGAAACGAATGTCGGATGCAGTCTGAACTCCATCACCGGCATCGTTGCAGGTCTGGACATCCCGGTCTACACCATCGGCTACAACGCCGACCTGAGCGATCTCGGCAAGCTCTCGGAGATCAACGAGGCAGCGACCATTGACGCCGATTCCGAGGACGTTGTCTACAAGCTCGGCGCCCTCTTCAACGCCCAAATGTAGCGGGGAGCCCCCGCTGGCATCTTGCTCCGCAGATAGAGGATGCGGTGCTTCGGTGTCCGCTTGCGGCTTGCAAGCAGAGCCGCAAAGCTATGCATTCTAAGACGTCGTAGCCTTGCGGCTGCTCTAATGCAGCGGGGAGCCCCCGCTGGCATCTTGCTCCGCAGATTGAGGATGCGGTGCTTCGGTGTCCGCTTGCAGCCAATGCTTCGCAAAGGCTGCAAAGCTATGACATTTTAAGACGTCGCAGCGATGAAGGGCACATGTACGAAAAAGCAAACAGGCGGCAGTTTTCCTGCCGCTTGTTTTATAGGAGGTCTCATCTATGAATGAACAACAGCGTGAAACGACCATCATCCGCACCAGTGCGGTCGGCATCGCATCGAATCTGGTGCTGGCTGCGATGAAGGCGGTCGTGGGACTCATGACGAACTCCATCGCCATTCTGCTCGATGCGGTGAACAATTTCAGCGACGTGCTCTCCTCGGTCGTGACGATCATCGGCACGAAGCTCGCCGGGAAGAAGCCTGACAAGAAGCATCCCCTCGGCTACGGCAGGATCGAATACATCACCGCTATGGTCGTGACGGCGATCGTGCTCTATGCCGGTATCACGGCGGGTGTGGAGTCCATCAAGAAGATCTTCCACCCGGTCGAAACGGAGTACTCGGTCATCTCCCTGATCTTGGTCGCAGCGGCGATCGTGGTCAAGATCCTGCTCGGCATGTATACCAGCTCTGTCGGGAAAAAAGTCAACTCCGCCGCCCTGTCCGCATCGGGAGCGGATGCCACCTTCGATGCCGTTCTTTCCGGTGCCACGCTCGCCTGTGCGTTGCTGGCGAAGTTCACCGGCATCAGCCTTGAAGCCGTGGTCGGCGTGATCATCGCCATCGTCATCATCAAGGCAGGCATGGAGATGCTGCTGGAAACGACGGATGAGATGCTCGGCAAGCGCCCGGAGCCGGATCTGCTCGATGCCATCCGTGCGACGCTCACAGAGGACGAGGAGGTCTTCGGTGCCTATGACCTGATCCTCCACAGCTACGGACCGGAACGGATCGTCGGTTCGGTGCATGTCGAAGTGGCAGACACCATGACGGCAGATGCGATCGACATGATGGGACGCCGCCTTTCCGAGACCGTCTACCGGGAACACGGCGTGATGCTGACGGGCATCAGCATCTATTCGATGAGCTCCGGCGAGGAAGCCAGAGCGCTGCGCAGCGGGCTGTCGAAGCGGATCATGGCGCATAAGGGCATTTTGCAGATGCACGGCTTCCACCTGAACGAAGCTGAAAAGACGGTCAGCCTGGACATTGTGATCGACTATGACTGCAAAGACCGGGAAGCGCTGTACGAAGCGGTCTGTCAGGAGATCCGGGAAGCCTACCCGGACTACACCTTCCGCATCGTGCAGGATATTGACGTTCTATGACAGACAAAAGTAAACGGCTGGTGCCTTGTACACCAGCCGTTTTTCGTATGTTTACCGCATCGTCAGCAGCGGGAGCATAAAGAACCCGAGGACCATTGCGCCGCAGATGATCAGCACGACAATGCGCATCGCCGTGCTTTTTTCACGGCTGTTTTTCTGTTTCTTCAAAGCAGTTTCACCTCATTTCCGGATGATGACAGAGCGTTATTGTGTCACAGTGGTGGTCTGCTCCGGGGTCTGTTCCGGCGCATCGGGCGTTACAGGAGCATTTTCTTCATTCGCCTCGGTATTCGGCTGTTCACCGTCCGGTGCAACAACGACCACAACGCCGGTCGTCGTTTCCGTGACACGGAGCTTGTCATAGATGCTCGTGGTCTGCGGCACGATGGCGACCTTGGATGCGAAGGACTCGCCCTCCTTGCGCTCACGGTATTCCTTGTTCTTCTTGTCGATGTCATTGAGCGTATGCAGGCCGAACGCCATGATCAATACCATGATCAGTATTGCAACGCCGATCCATACGATCCGTTTCATGATAGGATCTCCTCCAATCTGTTGGCGCTGGTCTCACCGACGGACGCTTCCCAGCCCTTGGGCTGTACGGTCCATGCGACCACATTGTCCGCTGTCAGCTCGACCTCGTCGCCTTCCTTCAGATCCGGCAGCGCATCGGAAGTCTCTGCGACCTTGGCATAGATCTTGCCGTTTTCCTCACGGCTGAACTCTGCCCAGAGCAGCTCGATGCCGTAGCCAAATTCATCCGCCGTATCCTGATCCAGTTCAAACTCCACACGGGCGGCTGCCCAGTCGATCGGCGTTGTGACAGCCTTCGCAAACAGCGGGAATGCCGCCTTCGCCAGCCGCAGACGCCGGTAAAATTCCGTGTTGGAGGAGGGATAATTCAGCTCCTCGTCCTTGATCAGTCCGGCAGCAGGGGGCGTCACACCGCCGCCTCTCCGGATCACCAGAAGTGCGCCGGCAGGCATATCCCGCTCCATCTCGGCAGCGATGCCCTCGGTGGCATATTGCTTGACATCTCCCCATGTGAAATAATGCCGCTTGTTCCCAACGATCACATGTCCGATCTCCTCGCCGGCATCGGCAAGCATCCCACGCTCCACACACATCTGTGCAACATGGTCGAGCATGTCTGCATAGATGGCATAATCGCTGCGGTCGGCGCCGATGATCTCGAGCTCCCGCATACCGAGCGTACACATGCCGACGGTGGTCATCCAGATCTCCTCGGAATCATCCGAGCCGGTGAGATACAGTCCGTACAGATCGCTCGGCGTGACAGCATCCGGGTATTTCGCCGCAAAGCGCACCCACGATCCCGGATAGGCGTGCTGTGTCAGCAGGTCAGCCATGCAGACGAGCTCCGGGAACAGCACGTCGATGATCTGCATCATCAGTGCATAATCCTCAGCCGGCTTGTCGCCGAGCTCCATCGTCAGCAGGTACTTCTGCGGATTGTTTTGCAGCTGTGCGAGGGTCTCCCGGTCCAGTCCGGCGATCGGTCTTGCCCGCACCGGCTCCCGCACCTCCGCCAGGAAGACAGCCGCCTCGTACAGGAGACCGTTCTTCCGCATGTTGATGCGCACATCCTCCTCACCGCTCACGCTCAGAAGCTCCACGCCCTCCGGCGCCTTGAAGCGTGCGGCAAGCTCCTCCGTCGTGGGATGGATGCCCTCCGGCAGAGAGATCGCCAGCATGGTCGGGCGCTTCTGGATCAGACCGTGCAGGGCGGTCTTTTCGGGCATCGCCGCATCCGCCTCCTCGGGCGTGACAAGCGTGGTCTTAAGGCGGTCGGTATAGTACGACGTGCCGTTGCGCTTATCGAGCAATCCGGCATGTGATTCAGCGATGCCATAGAAATAATCCCGCAGCTTTTCGAGCGAGATGCCCTTTTCCTCCTCCGGCACCGGCAGCAGCTTCACGATGGCGCTCTGGGTATAGCGGTCATCCGGATCCTCTGCAAGATCGACCACCACTGCCAGCAGACGATAGGCACCGGTCGCAAAATGCATCCGGTTGATCGGATTGCGGCAGTTCAGGTAGTTTTCGATGCTCTGCTTGAACAGCCGCCAGCCGTGGTTGGGATTGATGCGGCTGTACAGTTCGAGCAGCACAGCCAGATAGTTTAGGAACTCCGGCTCATTGCCGATCAGACGCTCACAGCGGGCGCCGTAGTAGGCAGCTTCCCGCAGATCGCCCTTGTAGAGGTAGTAGTCCGTCAGCTTGCCGTAGGTCACATGCGGCACCTCGCCGCAGCGGAGCTCGCCGGAGAACAGCGGCTGTGCGATGCGCAGCGCCTCCTCCTCGTTCCCGAGGTAGAGCTGGAACTTCATCTCCTGGTTCGTCTCACACGCCTTGCAGTCGCTCGTGACATCATGGGGCGTGCGCTGGTATGCCTCAAATTCGGCAATGGCGAGCGCCCGGTCGATCGGCATGTAGAAGAAAGCCTTTTTCAGATGCGCCACCCGCAGAGAATAGCCGTATTTCTTGCAGCGCTTCTCGTAATCGGCATAGTAGCTCTCGATTTCCTCACGGCTGATCTGGTAGTAGTCGCTCATATTTTCGAGCACCCATTTATATGCCTGGAGGACGTCATCGTAGTATTCGTCCTCGAGCTCCGGATGCTCGTCAAAGATGGCAAGCATCTCCGGGAAGCGGATGATCGCCTTGTAATTGTCATCGTGGAAAATGGACTCCTCGACATACTCATAGCGGAAATAGATCCGCCATTCATGGGCATTTTCGTTGTCCGCCTCCGTGATGGCAGCGTTCAGCGCATCGAGTCTTGCCTTGCCGTGTTCAAGATCATGGATCAGAAGCATATGGTGTTCTGCTGAAAACATGTGAATCGCCTCCTCAGATCGGCAGCTGCCGGAGCATCTGCGTATAGTCGTCAGTACCGTTGCGGTCGTCAAATTTCCTGGCATTATCGGCAGCTTCTCTGTCGAACCACGCCGCCAGCTCCTCCGCCCCGGAGACCGAAAGCTCCGGCGGGATGCAGAAGCTCTCCGGGATCGCCCCGTCCTTGGCGAACCGTGCCGTCAGATGTGCCGCGCCGATGAGGAACAGCATCCGCAGCCACGGGTTCTTGGAGGCGGCAAATACCGGATAATTCTTGTTGAACAGCGCAGCGCCCTGTGCCGGATCCGTCACGGAATACAGCGACATCAGCGTGCCGACCACATCGAGATAATACGGGTCGCCGGTGACACGGTGCTCGGTCATGCGGGCATAGCGGCTCGCTTCGTCGAAATTGCCCTTGTAGAGATAATAGCGGATGAAATCGTGATAGGTCGCCTGCGGGAGCGAATTGGACTTCAGCTTCCCGGAGAAGATCTGCTCTGCGGCTTTCAGCGCCTTCACCTCGTCATCCTCGAACAGATAGAACTGCACCTGCTGGTCGTAGTAGAGCGCCTTGCCGTCCGAAATGGAGTCGAGCGGCGCATCCACGAAGCGGTAGAAGCACATCGCAGCGATGCTCCTGTCCACATGCATATAGAACAGGCTGCGCTTCATGTAGTAGATGCTCAGGCTGCATCCCTGTTCGATGAGCCGCCGCTTGAACAGCCGGAAATAGCTGTCGATCTCCGCCCGGGAGACCTGCGGGAACTCCGGTGCCGCCTCCACGATCCACTTGAAGGCAACGAGCATGGAACGGCAGATGCGGGGATTCTCCTGCAATTTCGGGTATTTGTCATAGATGGACAGCAGCTCCGGGAAGATGATCATGGCATAGTACCGGTCGCCGCAGAAGATGGATTCTTCGAGATAGTCATAGCGGAACCAGAACATCCACTCCATGTCCTGCTGCTGATCGGCTTCATGGATGGCATCCCGCATGGCGGTCAGACGGGGCACGCCCCTGTCGAGCTCCTGGAAGCTGCGTTCGAGTTGTTCAAAGCTTGGCATAGTGTCCCCCTTATCCCATTGTGCCCCATTCGATGAGCTGGATCAGATTGTCGTTCAGAAGTGCCAGTTCATTGCCCTGCATCGGGAAACGACCGGTCAGAAGCGCCTGTACATAGAGGATCTCGAGGCAGACACGCACCTTCTCCGGGTCATCGAGACCGGCGAGCCTCTGGATCAGCGGATTGCGCCAGTTGATGAACAGCGTGGAGCGGCTGCCCTGGATCTCCTCCGCAAAGGCGTTGAGCATGGATGCAAACAGCGCATCCGCCTTCTCCTTGGAGCGGTTGATCTCCCGCAAAGTCTCGGCTTTGTCATCGAGGAGATAGAACACCGGCAGCTGCGAGGGCGAGAATGCCTTGAGGTCTACATCGCAGTCGAACTCCCGGAAGCAGTTCCGTGCCGTCTGCACGAGATGATTTGCTGCCACCTGTGCATCCGTGCCGGGATCTTCGAGGAAATCCTCGAATGTCACCGATTCGAGCGGATACAGGATGAGCGAGTCGTCATAATCCTGTAGCATCCGCAAAAGCGCCGTATCATAGACATAGCAGGCATTGACCAGAAGCTGCCCCTGTGCCAGCATCAGCGCCGAAGTGCGGTGGAACTGGTTGATGTCATCGGTAAAGCTGATGACATCCCGCCGTGTCAGCAGCTCCTTGCCGCTGAGCTCGCCCATGTTCGTTTCAAATTTCAGAAACGGGATGAACGTCCGGAAGAATGTCTCATCCTCACACGCCATCGATTTGATCGCCATGAAATGGATCTGCACCATCTGTTCGAGCAGCTGCGGATCCCGCTTGGAGAGCCCGATAAGATACTCGGAGATGCAGGCACTCAGCTCGTCCCGTGCCTGTGCAAGGAGCTCGTCCTCGTAGAAGCTCTCCCGGGATGCCGTCGGGCGCAGCTTCTCGGTGTTGAGGAAGCAGCGCAGGAAGCCCGACCACTTCGGCAGGATGGCATCGCCGTCCTCGGTCAGGAGCATGTTTTTGAGATAGATCCGGTGCTTGGTCTTGGCATGGAGCGAAACGGCGTGCGGCAGAATGTATGCCACGCCGCTGAACAGCCCGGACTTCGATTCGAGCGGGATATAGCCGAGAAAATCCGTATCGAAGATCTGCTTGCCGAGTGCGAGGATGCCGGCACCGGCGCCCTGCGGCATCTCGTTGATGCGGTAGCTCTCGCTTCCGGTCTCCATCATCACCGGGAAGGGGAGCGGCAGCCCGTAATAGCGGACAAGCTCGCAGATGCGCTCCTCCCGGAAATACTGCTCACAGCTCTTCTTTGCCCGGATATGGATCTCCGTGCCCGGTGCGACCTCCTCCGGCGGAACGGGTGTGATGCTGTAGGTGCCGTCCGGCTTGCCCTCAAATTCCCAGGCATGTGCGGGGTCCTTGACCGAGCGGGTGCGGAGCAGGATCTCGTCCGTCACCATGAAGCACGACAGCATCCCGATGCCGAAGCGCCCGATGTAGTCATCGAGGATGCGCCCCGTCTGGAGATCACGCTTGGAGGACTGCCCGATCACGGCGAGGAACTGGTGGATCTCCGCCTCCGTCAGACCGGTGCCGTTGTCGGTGAAGGTCAGCTCCTGTTCGGGAATGACTTTGATGGTGATGCGCCCGTCGGCAAAGCCGGGCTCGATGAGCCGTCTGCCGCTGATGGCATCGGTGCCGTTCTGGAGCAGCTCCCGGATAAAGACATCGGGGCTGCTGTAGAGGTGATTGGCAAGGATGTCGATCATGCCGCCGAGGTTCACTTTAAATACAAAAGGTTCTGACAAAACTTCGCCTTCTTTCCTGTTTCAATACTTAATTTAATTATAGCATAATACCTGTTAAAATGCAAGCCTTTTTGTGCAATTGGCTGTGACAGCGGCAAAAGAAGGCGCAGGGGACAGCTGCGGCAACAGCATTTACACTTCACTTCGCCTTGGGTGAAGTGAAAAAGGGGCGGCGGGGCAGCTTTGCAGTGTTTCTGCACAATCGACCACGAATATGCATTTCGCCGGGGGACAACGCCCCACATTTGACAATTGCCGCATTTCCTGCTATAATAGGAGTACGACATTCTGAAACTGGAGTGATACCATGCTTCTCAAAGCAGATGATATTCATAAAGTCTACAACGGCGAGCCCCTTCTGACGGGGGTCTCGCTGCAAATTGAAGACAACGACCGCATCGGTCTGATCGGTGCGAACGGCTGCGGCAAGTCCACGCTGCTCAAAATCCTCCTCGGCGAAGTCCTCCCCGACCACATGAGCGAGGGCGACGGGCAGGTCGTCCGGGCTGCCAAGACCTCTGTCGGCTACTTGGCACAGTCGGCGGCGCTCGATTCGGCAAGCACCGTCTGGGACGAGATGCGAGCCGTCTTTTCGGAGCTGTTACAGGCACAGGAGCGGATGCACGAGCTCGAACTGGCGCTTGCAGATGGCGATACCTCTGTCTCCGAGGAATACGACCGGCTCTCCGGCTGGTTCCACAACAACGGCGGCTATGACATCGACGTCCGCATCCGGACGGTGCTCTTCGGCATGGGCTTCACGGAGCAGGAGCTGCACCGGACGGTCTCCGGCTTCTCCGGCGGCGAAAAGACCCGCCTTGCGCTCTGCCGCCTGCTGCTCGAAGCGCCGAACCTGCTCATCCTCGATGAGCCGACCAACCACCTCGATTTCGACACCATCCAGTGGCTCGAGGACTACCTCAAAGGCTGCCGGAGCGCTCTGCTCATCGTGTCGCATGACCGCTACTTCCTCGACAAGCTCTGCACCTCTGTCTGCGAGATCGAGCGTGGACGCCTGACCCGCTACAGGGGCAATTACTCCGCCTTCCTCGTCCAGAAGGAAGCCGCCGTGGAGCGGCAGGAGAAGGAATACGCCATGCAGCAGAAGGAGATCGCCAAGTTAGAGGACTATGTCGCCCGTAATATGGCAAGAGCCTCGACCTCGAAAAGCGCCAAATCCCGCCAGAAACAGCTTGACCGCATGGACCGCATCGAGAAGCCTGTCAAGCCGCCCAAGCGGGCAGGGCTCTCCTTCACCTACGAGATCGAACCGCCGCTCGATGTCCTCGAAGTCCGGGATGCGGACATTTCCGTCGGCTCCGGCGACAAGCGGAAGACCTTGCTGCGGGATGTGGGATTTGCCGTGCGCCGTGGCGAAAAGCTCGGTATCATCGGCGTGAACGGCATCGGCAAATCCACGCTCCTGAAGGAGATCCTCGGCATCCTCCCGCATGAGGGGCTCATCCGTTTCAACAAGAATGTCAAGCTCGGCTACTTCGACCAGGAGAGCACGAACCTTGACCCCAACAATACCGTCATCGACGAGCTGCACGACCGTTTTCCCGCCATGCTCGACGGCGAGATCCGCAGCATCCTCGGACAGGTGCGCATCACCGGCGAGGACGTGTTCAAGCCCATCTCCGCCCTTAGCGGCGGTGAACGTGCAAGGGTCTGCTTTGCACTCCTCATGCTCGAACATGCCAATGTCATGCTCCTCGACGAGCCGACCAACCACCTCGACCTCCCCATGAAGGAGGTGCTCGAGGAAGCCCTCGGCGAGTACACCGGCACGCTGCTGTTCGTGTCGCATGACCGCTATCTGCTGAACAAGCTTGCCTCCCAGCTCCTGGAGCTGACCCCGGACGGCGCAAGGCTGCATCCCTACGGCTTCGAGAAATACCTCGCTGTCAAGGCAGAGGAGAAGGCAGCCGCCCTCGCAGCGGCACAGGCAGCCCAGATGGCGCAGGCGGCAAAGGCCAGGCAGGAGAAGGCCGCCCCCGCCCACCGTTCCAAGGCGCAGCGCAGCGCCGATGCCGCAAGACGCAACCGGATGCGTGAGCTCGAACAGGAGATCGAAGCGCTCGAAGTCACGATCGCCGAACTCGAAGAGCAGTTGACACTCCCGGAGGTCTGCACGGATTATCAGAAGATGCAGGCGGTCTGCAAGGAGCTTGAAGACGCCAAAAACCGCTCGGAGGAGTGCTTCATGGAGCTCTGTGAGCTGGAAGGGGAATAGTTTTTCTCATGATTCTGATGTGCATTGTTATCCCGCCGAAGGCAGGAGAACAATGTATAAAACAGAGGATTTAGGTCAGCAGCAACACAGAACAGGATCGGGAATAGTTCTTACAAGGTTGTGCATAATAAACAGGACATAAATAAAAAATTTAGTCATTTCATATCTTGCACGTTTGACAAAAATCGTGTATGATAAATAATGTATACATGCTTGTATACGAAATACAGAAAGAAATGAGGATGATCAAGGATGAAGATGAAAAGAATACTTGCCTGCCTGCTGACCGGCGTGATGCTGTGCGGCGTGCTGACAGCGTGCGGCAAGAAGGACAATAACTCCGCTGCGGAGACAGAGCCTGTCACCGAAGCACCGACCGAAGCGCCCACCGAGGCACAGGAGGTCACACAAGCGGAGACCGTTGCCTTTGAGGAGGCAAGGGACGCCAAGCCCGGACAGGCATATCTTGCCATCGTGGACGGTCAGTGGTGGATCCAGTACTGGGGCAGCTCCACGAAGGATGGCTATATGCTTTCCTATGACGCAGGCATCGCCGATATCACCGGCAACGGCACCTATACCGTTTCCGTCAATGCGGACACCAAGGGCTTCCGCTATGATGCGACCGGCGACCCGAGCGGCGAATATACGCCCAGCGGCCTGAATTTCCTGGCTGTCATGATCCCGGAGGGCGAGACCATGTATCCCGGCATCGTCCTGACAGTAGACAGCGTCAAGGTAGACGGCAACGAGGTCGAGCTCAAGACGAAGAATTACACCTCTTCCGATGACGGCGTGGAGACCAGAACCAACCTGTACAATCCCTACGTAGAAAGTCCCGCAGATGACGGCAGAAGTGCAGAAGGCGCACTCTACAGTGCTGACGGCACACCCTCGGACTTCTGCTCCGGCTATTCTGCAAAGGTCGTAGACCCGTCTGCGTTCAGCTCCTGGACGAAGGTAGAGGTCACCTTTACCGTATCCGGCATGGACGGCGGTGCTGCTCCGGCAGCAGAGAGCGCTGACGCAGCGGAGGAAAATGCAGAGGAGAGCGCAGAGGCATCTGCCGAAGAATAAACCATCACAACAGGAGGTATGACATGATCACGAATCTGACAACAGCCAATTTCGCAGAGGCGATCGCCTCCCCCGATCCGATCTTAGTAGATTTCTGGGCGACCTGGTGCGGTCCCTGCATGATGCAGGGTGAAGTCCTCCATCAGGTGGATGATGCACATCCGGGCGCACAGATCGGCAAGGTCAATGTCGATGAAGAGCGTGAGCTCGCCATGCAGTTCGGCATCTCCGTCATCCCGACCATGATCGTCTTCAAGGACGGCAAGGCAGTGGAGACTGTCACAGGACTGCGGCAGGATGCTGACATCATCGCTCTGCTCCGCAAGCACGGAGCTGCGATCTGATGGTACGCCTGAATGAGAACCCGGAGATCGTGAGCCGCATCCGGGAGGGACTGAAACAGACCGGCGGCTATTGCCCGTGCAGGCTCGACCGCACGGAAGACACCAAGTGCATGTGCAAGGAGTTCCGTGACCAGATCGCAGATCCGGATTTCGAGGGCTATTGCCATTGCCTGCTGTATTATAAGGACAATTCCGACAAGAAATAAAAACAACCTCTCTGCATTCCCCATGCAGAGAGGTCTTTTTTTACTGCTTTCGTGCAATCTTGTGCTCATCGCCGTCGCGGTAGTAGGGACATTTCTGGTAGTGCCCCTGCACCATACGGGCGTATTCGTCCTCGTCGAGATCACGTTCGCAGACATACTCCTCGTAGTCTTCGTCGTAGGTATAGTAAGCGCAGGTCTCACATTCCATTTCTATCGCCTCCCAATTTCATGACCCTGAACCCCGCATCGAATTCCGCTTCCGGATACTGCTCCCGGAGCTGCTTTCCGGCACGGCGGATGCGCTCCTTGCCGATCTCGCAGATGTCCGCAAAGCCTGCCTTTGCCGCCTTGCTCGAAGGCGCCGTCCGTTCGGGGATCTGCACCATGATGAAGCGCCGCTGCCCGCCGTCCTCCGCATTGCACTGCATGACCGCATGGGCAGTCGTTGCCGAGCCGGAGAAATAGTCGAGCACGATGTCCTCCCCGGAGGTCTGTAACCGCAGCAGATAGGCGATCAGGCTCACGGGTTTGGCAAAGTCGAACGGGATCCCGAGCCGCCGCAGCTCGTAGGTCGCAAGGGTGTTCTGGAACGCCTCGCTGAAATTCTTCGGCTGCAAGCCCTCCGATGTCCGCTCGTGCAGGTACATCTTAGTGTAGATGTTCCACCCGGCACGCTTTCCCGTACCCGGCTGGATGAGCGGGCTGCGCCGGGACGCCTTGAACACGATCCGCCCCTCGGCAAGCCTTTTTTTGAACGTCGCCTCGTTCCACCGCCACGGCATCCCGTTCGGCGGACAGGCAAACGTCCCGTCCGGGCATTCGATCGGATAGTGCGAACCGCCGTGCTTCAGGGCGGACATGTAGAGGCTGACCTCCTGATAGGGACCCCGCTCGGAGAGGTACTCGTCCGTCTTCTTGTAGCGGGAAACGATCTCCGCCGGGAGGTCGATGCTGTATGCCGGGAGCTTCGTAATGTCCTTCGCATACATGAGGATATAGTCCACACATGGCGAAAAATGCCCGCCGTTGTTGCTCGAACGCTTCGTGACACGGCTGAACAGCGTGATGCGGTTGTCGGGTCCGAAGATCTCGTCACACAGGCACATCAGCGTGTGCAGCTCCTGCTCACCGATGCAGATGAACACGGCGCCGTCCTCGGTCAGGAGCGGCTTTGTCAGCAGCAGACGGCTGTACATCATGCTGCACCACCCCGCATGGGTGCGGCTCGCCTCATCCGCATGGGAGCGCCGGAAATTATCCCGGTAGAGCAGCTCTGCGCCCGTGTTATAGGGCGGGTCGATGCAGACCGCCTTGATCCTTCCGGCATGTGTCTGCTGCAAATGGCGCAGCGCTTCGAGATTGTCGCCCTCGATGTAGAGATTCTGCGTCACATCGGGAAAAAGGCTCTCCTCCGGGCAGCAGACCATCGGCAGGGGAGAGGGCGACGCAGCAGCCTGTCTTGCCGCCTGCTTGCCGGGAAAGACCAGCTCGAAGCGATCCGGCTGGGGTGCGTCCATCACAGCAGGCTCTCACCCTCGCCCATGATGGCAATGTCCATCGCCGTGGCATTTTCGAGGTGGAACATCATCATCTTATGACCGGTCTTCTCGTTGTAGATGTTGCGCAGGTCAGGCATGGCATTCAGCGCCGCTTCGGCATATTTCGTGTCGGTCTCGAATACGGCAGCACCGGTAAAGCGCATCCAGTGACCGTTCTGCCCCATTGCCACGATCTCGCACTTCGGATTGGCGCAGAGCTGGTGGTAAACTGCCTTGAAATCGCCCACACCGAACAGCACCTTGCCGTCCTGCTCGATCACCAGACCCAGCGGGCGGAGCTTCGGCTGATCGCCGTCAGCGGTCGCCAGGAAGAACAGACCTGCATTTTTCAGATATTCGTACACTTTGTGCATTTTCATACACTCCCTTCATGATTTTTGCTGTACAGCATTTTTATGATATAAGTATAGCATAGTTCCCTTGGTATGTCAAGGCGCATACATCCTAAGCGCCCGGAAATCAATTTTGAGAAAAAGCGGGTGCAGGGGGCGCAGCTCCTGCAAAATAGCCCCCTTCCTGGGGAGGGGGCGGGGGTGGGGAGGAAAAGAATGCTTCTCCTTTTTATTGAGCTTGCAAAACTGATTTCCATGTCTTTTCTCTCATTTCTCTTGACAAGCCGTGTAAAAATGAGTAAAATAAAAAAGGAAGAAAAAATCCCATATTATAGAATGGAGGACATTATGGAACCTAACAGACCTCGTTCCCGTGAAAAGAACGTCACATCCGGCGGCAGCGGCGTCGGCAGAAGAGGCAGCGGACTCGGCTCCGGTCCGGTCGGACAGGGCGGTCCCGGCAGACCTTCCGGCGGCGGCATCAACAAGGGCGCAGCCATCGGCGGTGGCGGCGGACTTGTCGCACTGATCGTCGTTCTGATTGCCGTTTTCGGCGGCGGCGGATCCGGCGGCGGCAGCAGCGAGCTGCTCGGCACGCTCCTCGGCGGCGACACCGGCTCCTATTACAGCGAATACACCGATAACGCCGGTCAGGCGCCTGCGGGTTACAGTGCCTATGATTTCACCGGCAGCAACGGCGGCACCACCGCCAATGACGCCGACACCGGCAGCGTTGACCAGAGCGTCGCATCCGGCACCCGCAATAAATACACGACCATCGCCGGCAACGGGCAGGACAATGTGACCATCATGGTCTACATGTGCGGAACCGACCTCGAATCCAAGCACGGCATGGCTTCCTCTGACCTGTCCGAGATGGCATCCGCCAACCTGGGCAGCAATGTGAACATCATCGCCTACACCGGCGGCTGCTCCAAGTGGAAGACCTCCGGCATCAGCAACACCACCAACCAGATCTATCAGGTCAAGGACGGCGGTCTGAAGTGCCTGGTTAAGGATGACGGCGAGAAGTCCATGACCGAGCCGGCTACGCTCTCCGGCTTCATCCAGTATTGCAGCACCAATTTCCCGGCGAACCGCTATGAGCTCATCATGTGGGATCACGGCGGCGGCTCCGTGAGCGGCTACGGCTATGACGAAAAGTTCAAGAACAAGGGCTCGATGAACCTTGCCGGTATCCGCACGGCGCTCCGCAACGGCGGCGTGAAGTTCGACTTCATCGGCTTCGATGCCTGCCTGATGGCAACGGCAGAGACCGCCCTCATGCTCAACGAGTTCGGCGACTACATGATCGCCTCCGAGGAGACGGAACCCGGCATCGGCTGGTACTATCCCAACTGGCTGAACAAGCTCGGTCAGAACCCCTCGATGTCCACGCTCGACATCGGCA